>NZ_JAAGPM010000004.1:0-148039 GCF_017104865.1 Burkholderia sp. Ac-20349 | reverse complement strand
ATACGCCGCGCATCGGCGACGACCTTGATGTTCGCATCAGGGTAGCGCCGCCGCATCGCGGCGCGCGAGCCACGCGGTGCCGATGTCGCCGGGTGCAGCGTCGGCACGGGCAAGACACGCGCGCAAGCGGTCGACGCACGCCGGCGCCTGCGCGTCGCGTTGCCGGAATTCAGACGGATTCATGCCGGTTCCTCGTCGTTCGTTCATGGCGGTCATGCGAAGTGGACATGCCGCAGGAAATCCTTCACGCGCGTATCCGCGCTGCCGCGAATCCGCTCGGGCGGCACGTCGTACAGGATCCGGCCGTTCTCCATGAAAACGATCCGGTCGGACACCTTGAATGCGAAGTTCATCTCGTGCGTGACGATGATCATCGTCATCCCCTCCTTCGCGAGCGTCTCGACCACCTTCAGCACTTCGCCGACGAGCTCCGGATCGAGCGCCGACGTCGGCTCGTCGAACAGCATGATCGACGGCCGCGTCGCAAGCGCCCGCGCGATCGCCACGCGCTGCTGCTGGCCGCCCGACAGCTGGTGCGGATACTTGTTCGCGTGTTCGAGCATTCCGACCTTCGACAGCAGCGACAGCGCCTGCAGCCGGATCGCGCCCGCATCGGCCTGCCGGTGATAGCACGGCGCCATCATCACGTTCTGCAGCGCGGTGCGATGCGGGAACAGGTTGAAGCTCTGGAACACCATGCCGATGTCGAGGATGCGATCGTGCGGCACACGCGGCGGACGCCCGCCCGACGCACGGATGAACGGCTCGCCGTACAGGTCGATCTCACCCGCGTTCACGGGTGCAAGACCGTTGATCGTGCGGATCAGCGACGTCTTGCCCGATCCCGACGGACCGATGATCGACACGACCTGCCCCGGCGCGACGTCGAGCTGGACGTCCTTCAGCACTTCGTGGCGGCCGTAGCGCTGCTGGATGCCTTTCAGCCGCAGTGCGAATTCGGCGTTCGCGCGCGGCCGCAGCGCAACGGCCTGCGTCGACAGTGGCAGCGTGACGTTCGCGGGGCCGGCCGGCGCCGGCGTGCGGCGGCTGACGTCGAGGTGCCGTTCGAGCGCGCCGAGCAGCCGGCTGAACACCGTGACGATCAGCACGTAATAGAACGCGACGGCCAGCATCGTTTCGAACACGAGGAAGTTCTGCGTGTACAGCCGCTGCCCGACGAGCAGGATCTCGGCGAGCGAGATCACCGACACGAGCGACGTCAGCTTCACGATCGTGATGAACTCGTTCGCAAGCGCCGGCAGCGCGATGCGGATCGCCTGCGGCATCACGATCATCCGCTGGATGCCCGTGAAGCGGATGCCGAGCGCGCGACCGGCTTCGAGCTGCCCGCGCGGCACGGACAGAATGCCGCCGCGATGGATTTCCGCGAAATACGCGGTCTCGCTCAACACCATCGCGATCAGGCCGGCCGTGAACGGGTCGGACAGCACCGTGCTGGTGGCGGGAAAGATCTGCGGCAGGTTATAGATGAACACCAGCAGCACGAGCAGCGGCAGGCTGCGGAAAAACCAGATGTACACGGCCGCAGCCCGCTTCAGCAGCGGCTGGTGCGATTGCCTCGCGAGCGCCACCGGGAAACCGAGCAGCACGCCGAGCAGCCACGCCGACACGCTCAGCTTGACGACGACGACGCACGCGCGCCAGAAATCCTTGTCCCACAAGAGTTGCAACACGTAGTGCCAATCGAACTGCATCGATGACTCCTCGACCTCGGATGGGTGATGCGGCCGCCCGGCGCGTGTCGCGCAACCGGGCGGATCGGCGCGCCGGCACGGCGCGCGGCGACTTCGTCGCGGCTACTTCGCCGTGCCGAGCGCGCTGGCGACGTCGGCGGCCGTCGGCTCCTGCAGCCCGTACTTCTTCACGAGGCTGCCGTACTCGCCGCTGCGCTTCGCGTCGTTCAACGCGCCCTCCAGCGCGCCCTGCAACCCGGCGTCGCCCTTCGTCACGCCGAGGCCGATCACGATCGGATACAGCAGCGCCGTCGAGCTGAGCGCCACGCGCCCGCCCGTCTGCTTCGGAATGCCCTGCGCGACGGCCGCGTCCTCGATCTGCACGTCGACCGCCTTCGACATCAGCGCGGACGTCGCTTCCGGCGAGGTCGGGAATTCGAGGATCGCGATGTCGCCGCGCCCGGCCGCCTGACAGGCGTCCTGCGAAACCGCGCGCAGCTTCGGCGTCCACGACGCGCCCTTGATCGTGCCGACCCGCTTGCCGCACAGGTCCTGCGGCCCCTTCGGCTGGAACGCGCTGCCCTTCGCGACCAGCAGCGATGCACCGGTCTTCAGGTACGGCACGAAATCGACCTGCTTCACCCGGTCGGGCGTCACGTACAACGCCGACGCCACGACGTCGAAGCGGCGCGCCTTCATACCGAGGATCAGGTCGGGAAAGCGCGTGTCGAGGAAGACCGGTTCGAGTTTCAGATGGCGCGCCAGCATCCGCGAGAACTCCGCGTCGAAACCAGCCGGCTTCCCGCCGTCCAGGTACGCATACGGCGGATACGTGAGGTCGGAGCCCACCAGGAGCGTGCCGGGCCGCACCGTCTGCAGCGGCGCGGCCGATGCGACCGAGCACGCGAAAGCCAGCGGCACGAGCGTGCCGCGGAGGAAACGTCGAAACGAAAACTGACCGGACATGGTGTGGCTCCTGAGTTTTTTTCGGCACCGGCGCGAGAATGCAAAATGCCTCCTACGCGCCGCCGCATGCGGCTCCGCAGGATTTCAGGCCGAGAATTGTTGAACAATTTTGGCCGATTCTGACCAGTTCAAATTGATAGCTGAATCCGGGTTTACGCGGAAATCGGGGTTGCCGTGTGCGCTTCGTTTGCGCACGCGTGCTCCGCCATCCGGTGCCGGATGTGGATTTCAAAAAGCGGAAGAATGACGGGCGGGGAACGGTGAGCCCGGCGGATCGCCCGTGGGCGATGCGCGCCGGTCAAGGACATCGCGGCTTCGGAAGCGAAGCCGACGCGGAATGCGGATGGAAGTCGGCGCAGCCCCGACGGAGCCACGCACCTCGACTGCACGGACCGGCTGGCGCGCGCCGGCCGATCCTATCCGACAGGATCAATACTGCGCCTGATCCGTCGGATTCCTGAACAGCTGCTTCATCTCCGCCGACAGCGGATAGTTGAGGCTCACGCCCTTCGGCGGAATCGGCTGCGTGAACCACTGGTTGTAGAGCTTCTCGGCCGCGCCCGACGTCTGCATGTTCGCGATCACGCCGTCGACAGCGTGCTTGAACGCCGGATCGTCCCTGCGCATCATGCACGCGTAGTTCTCGTGGACGAGCGGCGTGCCCGCCACCGTGTACGCGCCCGGGTTGCGGTCCTTCGCGATCTCGCCGTACAGCAGCGGCTCGTCCATCACGAACGCCACCGCGCGCCCGGTCGTGACGTTCATGAACGCTTCGGCGTGATCCTTGGCGCTGATGATCGTCATGTTCATCGCCTTCTCTTCGTTGAGCTTGCGCAGCAGGCGCTCGTCCGACGTGCCGGCCGTCGTCGCGACCGTCTTGCCCGCCAGGTCCGCGAAATCCTTCACGCCCGAATCCTTGCGCGTGCTGAAGCGGATGCCATACAGAAAGATACTGTTCGAGAACGCGGCCTGCTTCTGCCGTTCGAGCGTGTTCGTCGTCGATCCGCATTCGAAATCGATCGTCCCGTTCTGCAGCAGCGGAATCCGGTTCTGCGACGTGATCGGGATTTCCTTCACCGCGAGATTCGGCAGGTTCAGTTCCGTCTTCAGCTGGTCGATGACGCGCGACGCGATGTCGCGCGAATAGCCGATGTTCTTCTGCTGGTTGTCCGAATACGAGAACGGCACCGACGATTCGCGAATGCCCAGCGACACGACGCCCGTGTCCTTGATCTTCTTCAGCGTGCCGGTAAGGGCCTGCGCGTGCGCGGTACCCGCCAGCGCACAGGACAGCGCGACGGCCAGCCAGCGTAAGCGGCGATCCATGCTTTTCTCCTGACGAAACGTTGATCGAATCGCGATCGTACGCCCGACAAAATTCGCGTCGCATCAGGGAAAGCGTAAACAACCTTCCACCGCGGCCGCCCGTTGAAAGACGTTTGCCGTGCCGCGCAAACCGGCCCGCGGCGCAGGTTTCGCCCGACCGGCCACGCGTGGACTCGACCCCACCTTCTGTGCCACACGTTCCAAACGCGCGTTCATGCTGCAACGCACCAACGTAATCGTTTGCGCGCGCACCGGTTTTTCTCGTGAAACCTACTCAAGAAGCCGCCACGCCGGCCGTTACCCAGTGCATGGCGCGTCGCAGCAACCTTGCGCGGCCGTCAGACAAAAAAAGACAAGGTCCGGGTCAGCCGGACCAGCGCCACCGCCGGCACGACGGTTATCTACGAGGATCGAGTTTCAACATGAGAACCAAGCGTTTCAATTTCGCGCTGGCGCGCTCCGCACATGCGCGCATGCTCGCCGGCATGCTGTCTGCCGCCGCCCTCCTGCCCCTCGCCGGTTGCGGCGGAGGCGGCGGCGACGGCAGCAACCCGTCCTCCTCCAACGCAACGCCGGCCCCGACGCCCGCCCCGACCACTCCGACGCCCACGCCCACACCCACCACGACCGGCAGCAATGCATGCGCGACACAGCAGGCCGCCGTGCAGATGGCCGCGCAGACCGCGCCGGCCGAACCGCCGATCGATCACCTGATCGTCAAGCTCAAGACGCTGACGGCCACACGTGCGATGGCGGCCATCGACAACGGGACGCGGCTCGACGCCGTGATCCAGCGCTCGATGACGCGCTGGACGGCGCCGGTCGCCGGCAGCGCACGCGCCTATGCGAGCACGGTCGGGCAAGCGCCGGTGAACGTGCAGGTCGAACGGACGATCTCGAACGGCGCGGCCGTGCTGTCGCTCGGCCAGCGCATGGCCGCCACCGACGCAGCCGCGCTCGCGCAGGCATTCGCAGCCGATTCGGACGTCGACTACGCGGAACCGGATCACCCGATGCAGATCCGCGATACGCCGAGCGATCCGCTCTATAGCCAGCAGTGGTACCTGTCCGACCCGACCGCCGGCATCGACATGCCGCCTGCCTGGAACGTGACCAAGGGTTCGCCGACCGTCGTCACCGCCGTGCTCGACACCGGTTACCGGCCGCATGCCGACCTCGCCGCCAACCTGATGCCCGGCTACAGCTTCATCAGCAACGTCAACACCAGCAACAACGGCCTGACGCGCGGCCCTGACGCAACCGATCCGGGCGACTGGGTCACGCAGCAGGAACTCAGCAATGCGAACGGTCCGTACTACAACTGCGCGTCGCAGCCGAGCGACAGCAGCTGGCACGGCACCCGCGTGATGGGCGTGATCGGCGCGACCGCGAACAACGGCGCCGGGATCGCCGGCGTATCGTGGCTCGGCCGAATCCTGCCGGTTCGCGTGCTCGGCAAGTGCGGCGGCACGACGAGCGACATCGCGGACGGGATGCGCTGGGCGGCCGGTATTCCGGTCACCGGCGTACCGAACAACCCGACGCCCGCGAAGGTCATCAACCTGAGCCTCGGCGGCGTCGGCGCGTGCAGCACGACGTTCCAGCAGGCCATCGACGACGTGACCGCGAAGGGCGTGACCGTCGTCGTCGCCGCCGGCAACGACGGCCTGTCGACCGGGCTCGACCAGCCCGCGAACTGCCGCGGCGTGATCAGCGTCGGCGCAACCGACGCGACGGGCCGCCGCGCGTCGTTCAGCAACTTCGGCGCCGATGTCACGCTCAGCGCACCCGGCGTCAACATCCTGTCGACGTCGAATACCGGCACCACGACGCCGGGCGCGGACACCTACGGCCTCGCGAACGGCACCAGCCTCGCGACACCGCAAGTGTCGGGGGTTGCCGCACTGATGCTGTCGGTGAACGGCAATCTCACGCCCGCGCAGATCCAGCAGAAGCTGCAGGGCGGCACGCGCACGACCAAGCTGGCGGCCGGCACGTCGTGCACCGCGATGCCGGCGGGCTCGGGCATCCTCGATGCAGGGGCGGCCGTCGCGTCGGTCAACTAGTCGCCGGCACCCTGCTTCGACGCGGCCGCGCGCATGCCGACATCGCATGCGCGCGGCCGTTTCATTGGCGGCGATCCGGCGTTTCTCCGCTCGCGCAACGGCTGGATTACGTTTCTCGAAATAACGACTGACAAAAGGGTTGACGCTTCGCACAGCGACCCATTACCATCGCTCCCGTCTAATTACATGGAGTGTTCTGTGAACACCGATGCGAGTTGTAGTTGGTGCTTGACCAACTTGACTGCTGCCTGAGGAAAACGCGCAGAGCCTCGTCTTCTGCCGCATCCCGGGAAGCAGGATGCGGCGTCCTTCCGGCCTGACTGGCCAGATCTCCCGCCGAATTTTCATTGTTGTCGAATGCACGCGATGCGCCGTCGCGCGCGTGCGTTCGTGTTGCGCGCAGCGTCAGCCGCGCGCGCTTTCCGTTCGCGTGCCGTCCGGCCGCGCGCCTTCGTGCGTGCGTCGCTGTCGATCGCCCGTGCCGACTATCCGCAACCGACAGGAGTGCAGATGAACTCAGACGACAGTAGTCGATTACCGCTCGCCGGTGCGACGCTGCACATCGCCCCTCCGGCCGCACCGCACGCGCCGGCGAGCGTTCCCGCCTTCACCGATCCACAGCCGATCGCGCCCGACGCGACGCGGCGGGAAGCGCTCGTGCGTCGATAACGTCACGGTCGCTCCCCGCCCGCCGACTCGTGCGCAAGGAGCAACTCATGACGACACGACACAACCCATCGCAAAAGAAACAGCGTGGCTTCATCAAGGCCGGCACCGGCCCGCAGAACGATCCGCGCATCATGCGCGCCGCGCAGGAAGCGGCCCGCCCGCTCGAAGACACGCTGAAGTCGCTGCACACCAGCACGCGCGGCCTCACCTACGACCAGGCCGCCGACCGCCTGCAGCACTACGGCCCGAACGAAATCGCGCACGACAAGCCGCCGCACTGGACCCGCCAGTTGCTGCTCTCGTTCCACAACCCGTTCGTCTACGTGCTGCTGGTGCTGGCCGCCATCAGCTTCTTCACCGACGTCTACTTCGCGGCCCCCGACGATCGCGACTATGTCGGCATGACGATCCTGCTGACGATGGTCACGATCAGCGCGCTGCTGCGCTTCTCGCAGGAATTCCGTTCGCTACGCGCGGCCGAGAAGCTGAAGGCGATGGTCCGCACGACCGCGACCGTGCAGCGCTCGGTGACCGACACGTCCGAACCGGCCCGCCGCGAGGTGCCGATGCGCGAAGTCGTGACCGGCGACATCGTGCACCTGTCGGCCGGCGACATGATTCCGGCGGACGTGCGCCTGCTCGCGTCGCGCGACCTGTTCATCAGCCAGGCCGTGCTGACCGGCGAGGCGCTGCCGGTCGAGAAGTACGACACGCTCGGCGCGGTCGCCGGCAAATCCGCCAGCACGCGCGCGGCCGGCGCAGCGACCGATACGTCGGCATCGCTGCTCGATCTCGAGAACGTCTGCTTCATGGGCACCAACGTCGTCAGCGGCACGGCGACGGCCGTCGTCGTCGCGACCGGCGAGGACACCTACTTCGGTTCGCTCGCGCGCAACGTCGTGAGCCACAAGCGCATCGAGACGAGCTTCGACCGCGGCGTCGCGAGCGTGAGCTGGCTGCTGATCAAGTTCATGTTCGTGATGGTGCCGATCGTGTTCATGATCAACGGGCTGACCAAGGGCGACTGGCTGAGCGCGCTCACGTTCGCGCTCGCGGTGGCCGTGGGCCTCACGCCCGAGATGCTGCCGATGATCGTCAGCGCGAACCTCGCGCGCGGCGCGGTCGCGATGGCGCGCCGCAAGGTCGTCGTCAAGCGGCTGAACTCGGTGCAGAACTTCGGCGCGATGGACGTGCTGTGTACCGACAAGACCGGCACGCTCACGCAGGACAAGATCATCCTCGAGCACCACCTCGACCTGTCGGGCCACAAGGACGAGGAGATCCTGCGGCTCGGCTGGCTGAACAGCTTCCACCAGAGCGGCCAGAAGAACCTGATCGACATCGCGGTCGTCGCGCGTGCCGACGAGATCGGCGAACGCGTGAAGCCGCAGGGCTACAAGAAGATCGACGAACTGCCGTTCGACTTCGTGCGGCGCCGCCTGTCTGTCGTCGTCGAGGATGCGCGCGGCACGCACCTGCTGATCTGCAAGGGCGCGGTCGAGGAGATGCTGGCCGTCTCCACGCACGTGCAGGATGAAGACGGCGTGCGTCCGCTCGACTTCGTCGCGCGCAAGCGGCTGCTCGAACAGGCCAGCGCGTACAACGAGGACGGCTTCCGCGTGCTCGTGCTCGCGACGCGCACGATCCCGCGCGGCGACGAGCGCCAGCAGTACCGCACCGCCGACGAACACGACCTCGTCGTGCGCGGCTTCCTGACCTTCCTCGATCCGCCGAAGGAATCGGCCGCGCCGGCACTCGCCGCGCTGCGCGAAAATGGCGTCGCGGTGAAGGTGCTGACGGGCGACAACCCGATCGTCACGATGAAGGTGTGCCGCCAGGTCGGCCTCGAACCCGGCAAGCCGATGCTCGGCACGGAAATCGAGGCGCTCGACGACGCGACGCTCGCACAGGTCGTCGAACGCACGACCGTGTTCGCGAAGCTGACGCCGCTGCAGAAGGCGCGCATCGTCAAGGCGCTGCAGGCGAACGGCCACACGGTCGGCTTCCTCGGCGACGGCATCAACGATGCGCCCGCGCTGCGCGACGCCGACGTCGGCATCTCGGTCGACAGCGGCGCCGACATCGCGAAGGAAACCGCCGACATCATCCTGCTCGAAAAGAGCCTGATGGTGCTCGAGGAAGGCGTGATCAAGGGCCGCGAGACCTTCGGCAACATCCTGAAGTACCTGAACATGACCGCGAGCTCGAACTTCGGCAACGTGTTCTCGGTGCTCGTCGCCAGCGCGTTCCTGCCGTGGGAGCCGATGCTCGCGACCCAGCTGCTCGTGCTGAACCTGATCTACGACACGTCGCAGATGCTGCTGCCGTGGGACAAGATGGATCCCGAGTTCCTGAAGAAGCCGCGCAAGTGGGAAGCCGGCAACATCAGCCGCTTCATGCTGTGGGTCGGGCCGACGTCGTCGGTATTCGACATCACGACCTACATCCTGATGTGGACCGTGTTCGGCGCGGGCGCGATGTATCACCTGAACGGCGGCACCGGCGGCCAGATCGTGATGAACTCGGGCTGGTTCATCGAGAGCCTCGTGTCGCAGACGCTCGTCGTGCACCTGCTGCGCACGCAGAAGATCCCGTTCCTGCAAAGCACGGCCGCGCTGCCGGTGCTGCTGTCGACCTTCACCGCGATCGCGATCGGCTGCTGGCTGCCGTTCTCGCCGTTCGCGGAATCGCTCGGCTTCATGCACCTGCCGGGCACCTTCTGGCTGTGGCTCGCCGCGACGATGGTCGGCTACATCCTGCTCGCGCAGATCGTCAAGACGATCTACGTGCGCCGCTACAAGCAGTGGTTCTGAAGATCTTTGCCTGAAGCCGGCCGGCCCGCGCTCCCCGGCGTGGGCCGGCCGGCTCGCCACGCACGACAGGTGATTCAATGAAGAGAATGCTTCCGCTCGCAGCCGCGAGCGCCCTCCTTGCACCGTTCGATGCCCTCGCCACCCATCCGCTCGTCAGCGACGACACGGGCACGCAGGGCAACGCGAACTGGCAGTTCGAGTTCAACGCAGAGGAAACGTCTAAACAGGAAGAAAACGGCCGCCACCAGCTGTGGAATGCGACGCTCACGCGCGGATTCGGCGACCACGTCGATCTCTACGTGAACGCGCCTTACACGCATCTGCAAACGCGCACCGATGAAAACGGCGCCGGGATCGGCGATGTCGAGATCGGCATGAAATGGCGGTTCGTCGAGCGCGGCCCGCTGTCGATCGCGCTGAAGCCGAAACTGACCGCGCCGACCGGCAACGACCGGCGCGGGCTCGGCACCGGACGCGTGGGTGCCGGCGCAACGCTGCTCGCGCAGCTCGACGTCGCGCGGTTTTCGTTCCTCGCGAATGCGGGCATGACGTACCAGCCGAATCGCCAGGGCGACCTGACGTCGATCTGGGCCGTGTCGGGCGCGGCGATCTACAAGGCGACCGACAAGCTGCAGATCGTGGCCGACATCGGCACGTCGCGCAACACGGAAAGCGGCGCCGGCGCGAATCCTGCATTCGTGATCGCGGGCGCGATCTATTCGCCGAAGCCGTGGCTCGATCTCGACATCGGCTACCGGCGCGGGCTGAACGACCAGACCTACGATCATTCGGTGATGGGCGGCGTGACGGTGCGGTGGTAACGCGCCGGTACGCCGTATCGAGCCGCAAGACGACGGGCCGCTTCCAGCGACCCGTTTTTTATTGCGCGTCGTTCGCGCCGAACAGTTGCGCGCACACGGCGCGTCCTTCGTCGGTCAGCGCGGCGCTGCCGGTGCCGTCCTCGTTCAACGTCGTCGCGCTCAGGCCCGCGGCGTCGAGCTGCGTCAGCACGCGGCGCAGCGTGCTCATCGGCAGTTGCGTGCGTTTCGCGATCTTCGGCAACGACCAGGTCTTGCCGGCCGGGTCGCTTGCGGCATCGTTCAGCGTCGCGAGCGTCGCAACGAGTGCGGGATCGAGCGGGGATTCGTCGGATTCTGAAGTCATGGGTTGCGGTCGGTGAGCAAGACTGGGCTTTCGTACGGGCACCGGCACGCGATCGGGCGACCGCCGCCGGGTGAGGACACTATACCGCCTCGTCCGTCATGCATTCTTGATCGCGGCACGCATGAACGACACGAAGCGCGTGGTGACGGGATCGTCGCGATCCGATAGCCACGCAAGCCCGACGCGCCACTTCGCGTCCCGGCCGTCGAGCGGCAATACCGTCGCGTCACGCAGCAGATATTGCGCACGCGACGGAATGAACGCGACGCCCGCGCCGGCCGCGACCGACGCGAGCACCGACTGCACGTCTTCGGCCTGCTGCGTGACGTGCGGCACGAAGCGGCGCTCGACGCACCACCGGTCCACCTGCGCGGCCAACCCTTGCCCGCGTGCGCGCTGCAACGCGATGAAGCCAATCTCGTTGAGCGTTCCGAGATCGGCCGGCACACGCTTCAGGCCGAGATGCGGCGGCACCGCCAGCGCCAGCGCCTCGTCGATCACCTTGAACGACGACAATCCTTCGTCCGACGGCAGGCGCAGGAACCCGGCATCGAGCTTGCCCGCGCGCAACCGACGCGTCTGCTCCGCGGACGACAGGTCGCTCAGCGTAACGGCAATGCCAGGATTCCGGCTGCGAAACTCGGCGACGAGCTTCGGAACGAGCGTCAGCACCGACAAACAGATGCCCAGCCGCAAATGACCGCGCTGCCCGCTCGACAGCTCACGCGCGCGGGCGAGCATCTCGTCCGCATCGCGCACCAGCGCCTGCGCATCGGGCAGGAAACGCTCGCCGAACGATGTGAGCTCCGCGCCGTGCCGGCCGCGCTCGAACAGCTTGCCACCGAGGCTCGCTTCGAGCGCGCCGATCTGCTTGCTCAATGCGGGCTGGCTCATGTGCAGCGCATCGGCCGCGCGACTGAAATGACACAGCTCGGTGACCGTCAGGAAGGTTCGCAGCAGCTTCAATTCCATTCTTAAAAGGAATCGTAACGATCGAAACATTCATTTTACCGATCGAATGCGATGACGTTCAATACGGACATGCCCTTTCAGGAATCGACCGTCATGTCCGTTGATCTCGTCTGTGAATGTCCGCCCGACGACACCTCGTGCGCGCCAGCCGCCATCGACGAACGCGCCGCGACCGCCGATCCGCGCGTGCCGAAACGTCGCGCCGAACGTGCGGCGCGTGCGGAGCGTGTCGAACGCGCTGACGGCCGCGGCCGCCGTTTTCGCTTCGGCGACGCCGTGGACGCGATGACCGCAATGACCGCGCTGAACGACACACCGTCGCGCCCCGTGACCGGCTCGATCGCGATCAGTTTCGCGGTGGTGTCGCGACGGAACTGGCCGCGTTGAATGGCGTGCGGCGCCCGTGCGTGCGTTTCATGCCGGCCTCCGCCATCGCGACGTCAAACGCGCGATGTGCTCACCCGAGCGCCAAGTTGGCGATATCGATGCGATAGAGGTTGCCGTCCGTACCGACCGCATGAAGCACTTGGCCTCGGCCAGTCATTCGCGCGATTCCGACCGGTTCGGAACCATCGCGCAGCAAGCGATACGTGCGCACCAATCGAGCCTCGCCACCGCCATCGATACGCACCAGGTACAGCATGTCGCTGTCCTGATACGAGCCGCAGAACAGCGCCACGTATCCGTCCGGCCGCATCGCATCCTCCATGACCGCGAACGCATGGCTGCCGTTGACCGGCATGCGCGATGACCAGACGGTTTGCCGGTCGCGCACGCGGACGAGCGCGAACGTGTTGTAGTAGTAGATCCACGCGTCCCGGTCGTCCGGAACGTTGAGCGCATAACAGCAGTCGATCGGCCCGAACCCGGGCGACGGAACAAACGCGTAGCGCTGCTCGCCAGCCCGGCTCCACGCGATCAACCCAGGCGCACCGACCGGCGAATCCCAGCCCAGATTGCCGTACACGCCCTCGTCGAAATAGGACGTCCAGATGTCCCCGGCAGCCGTGGCCTGCACGGCCTCGATGCCGTCGCCCAGCAGGATAGCGCCGCACGGCGTGCCGTCGCGCCGATAGAAGCGGCCGTTCAGGTCGAAATCGCCGTCCCCGCGGCGGACGGACCGGCAGCACACCAGCAGCAGATCGTCACCGACCGGCTGGATGTCGTGAATATTGAACGGCTCGTCGGCGATCACGCAGTCCACGCGAACCTCGCCGCCCTGCCAGGCCATCACGCGATACCGCTGCGACGTCGCTGGCTCCGTTTTCGCAAACGACGCACCGCCGGCCGCCTCGGTTCGATAATCGAGCGGCTCCAGCGCGAACACCATGTAGACGGCACCGTCCGGCCCCGCGTTGAAGGCCACGAGGTCGCCCTTCTCGCGAAGGCTGTCGATCGATGTATACGGCGAAACGGACAAATCATGCGGGCGCGCGGACACGGGACGCTCCTGAAAAGTGACCTCGGCATCTTGCCGACGCAGCCACCGTTTGTCACGCATGCGCGGCGTGTCGGCATGCGTGCACGGTGCTACGCGACATGACGACCGCATGCGTGAAAATCGTCGAATCATGCGTAAACGAATCGTCATCTTCGCTCAATCGACCGTATAATTTTCCGCATCCCGCTGACTGCCCACGCATCCACGCAGCCTCGCCGCGCGTGAAAAGGAGACTTTCGCTTGACCGGCCTCATCGCGCGCCTGCCTCTCGCCCGGACCACCCTGCTCGTCGCCCTGTCGATGCTGATGTTCGCCTTCTCGACAAACGCGTCGTCCACGCCACGCAACCCGCCGCCGCGCGCCGCGCACGCTCATGCACCGGCGAAGGCCGTCAAGAAAACCGTCAAGAAGAAGCCGGCCCAGCGCCACAAGAAGGCCATCAAGCATCGTCGCCCGCGTGTGAAACACCAGGCGGTCAAGCGTCACGCGGCACCGCCCCCGCAGCAGCGCCGCGCCAAGCGCACGACCGCCGTGCGCCCGCGCCCGGCCGACAAGCCGCGCCTGACGGCAAGCTGCGGCTACAACCCGCGCGCGGTCAACTCCCTGCATTCACGCGCGGCCTACGTGCTCGACGTCGACTCCGGCACGCCGCTGCTGGCCCGTAACGCACGCACCGTGCGGCCGATCGCATCGATCTCGAAGCTGATGACGGCCGTCGTCGCGCGCGACGCCGACCGTCCGCTGAACGGCGTGCTGCGCGTCACCGCGCACGACCGCGACACGATCAAGTTCACCGGGTCGCGCCTGCAGGTCGGCTCGGAACTGTCGCGCCGCGAAATGTTCCATATCGCGCTGATGTCGTCGGAAAACCGCGCGGCCGCCGCGCTGAGCCGCGACTATCCGGGCGGGCGCGCCGCGTTCGTCAATGCGATGAACCGCGAAGCGCGCCGGCTCGGCATGCGCCATACGCACTTCCGCGAGCCGACCGGCCTGTCGCCGCACAACGTGTCGACGGCCGAGGATCTCGCGAAGCTCGTCGGCGCGGCAGCACAGGATCCGCTGATCCGCTATTTCTCGACGGATACGTCGACCACCGTGCGCCCCGGCGACGGCGAGCTGCTGTATGTGAATTCCGACCCGCTCGTCCGCTACCGCCGCCTGCCGATCCGGCTGCAGAAGACCGGCTTCATCAACGAGTCGGGGCACGGCGTCGTCATGCGCATGCGTGTGAAGGGCCGCCGCGAAACGGTCGTGCTGCTCGGTGCGCCGACGCGCGCGGGCGTATCGAGCGATGCCATCAAGATCCACCGCTGGCTGTCCTGCTCGATCCAGTAAGCGCGAGCGAGCGGCCGGCGCGTTCACCCGACGGGAGCGATGCCATGCAGGACGAATACCGCTTCAACGCATTTGGTCGGCTACTCGCCGTCGTACGCAAGAACGACCGCTGGACGGTGTTTGCTCTCGGCGCTGAAGGCAAGCGGCGCCCGGCTGACCTGCACATTCCGTCGACGCTCGCCGCGGATGAACTCGCGCAATACCTCGGCAACCTGCTGCACGAGGCCGCGACCCCGAGATACAACGAGGTCGTACCGGTCCCGCTCCGCGACGAGTAACCGCGCACCCCGCTCCACGTCGATCCGGCGGATAATCGACAGCTAAACTTGCAAGTTTAACTGTCGTGTTCTATGATCCGCCGCATGAACCCGCCACGCAAACCCGGCGTTTCCGCCGATACCGTCGCCGCCGACCTGACCCTCGCGGTCGGCCAGTTGATCCGCCGGCTCCGCTCCGAGATCGAATCCGGAGGGCTCGGCATGTCCCAGACGAGCGCGCTCGCGCGACTCGAACGGCACGGGCCGATGACGACCGCCGATCTCGCGCGCGCTGAAGCGATGAAGCCTCAGTCGATGAAAGCGACGCTTGCCAGCCTCGAGGAAGACGGCCTGGTCGAGCGCGAACCGCATCCGACCGACGGCCGCCAGATCCTGTTCCGGCTGACCGCGGCCGGCCTCGACGCACGGCTCAAGCGCAACGCCGCGAAACACCAATGGCTCGGCGCCGCGATCGCACAGCTCGATCCCGAAGACATCGATACGCTCGCCGCCGCGATCCCGCTGATCCGCCGCATCGGCGAGCAATGAATCCGGCCCGCGCGCTCCACGCCATTCGCGCGCACGGCTTTCTTCGTCTCTTTCACGGAGTCCCATCATGAGCGCAACCCGTCTCGACACGCACACCGCACTCGTCGTCATCGACCTGCAGAAAGGCATCATCGCCCTCCCCACCGCGCACCCGGTCGAACCGGTGATCGCGCACACCCGCGAGCTGCTCGACGCATTCCGCAGCCGCGGCCTGCCGGTCGTGCTCGTCAACGTCGCGGGCGGCGCACCGGGCCGCACGCAGCAGCAAGTACGCCTGGACGCCCTTCCGGCCGACTGGGCCGAACTCGTGCCCGAACTGAACCGCCAGCCGGGCGACCACCTCGTGACGAAAAAGACCTGGGGCGCCTTCACCGGCACCGACCTCGATGCGCACCTGAAGGCCGCCGGCGTCACGCAGATCGTGCTGACCGGCGTCGCGACGAGCATCGGCGTCGAGTCGACCGCCCGTCAGGCGCACGAACTCGGCTACAACGTGACGCTCGCCGTCGACGCGATGACCGACCTCAACGCGGATGCGCACGTGAACAGCGTCGAACGCCTGTTCCCGCGCCTCGGCGAGACGGGCACGACGCAGGACATCGTCGCGCTGCTCGACCGGCGCGGCGCGTGAGCGACCCGCGCACGCGGCCGGCGCAGGACGACGCGACCGGCCGGCCCGATCCGTCGATCTGGAAGGTCAGCGCGGTCGCGGTGCTCGGCTCGCTGCTGTCGCAGCTCGACGCGACGATCGTCAACGTATCGCTGTCGAGCCTCGCGACCGACCTGCACGCGAGCCTCGCGACGATCCAGTGGGTCACGAGCGGCTATCTGCTCGCGCTCACGCTGGTGCTGCCGCTGAACGGCTGGCTCGTCGACCGGATCGGCGCAAAGGCGCTGTACCTGTGGTGCTTCTCGGCGTTCACGCTCTCGTCCGCGCTGTGCGGGCTCGCGTGGTCCGCGCCGTCGCTGATCGCCTTCCGCGTGCTGCAAGGTGTCAGCGGCGGGCTGCTCGCGCCGATGGCGCAGATGATGATCGCGCGCGTCGCCGGCCAGCAGATGGCGCGCGTGATCGGCTACGCGGCCGTGCCGGTGCTGCTCGCGCCGATCCTCGGCCCGGTCGTCGCCGGCGCGATCCTGCAGCACATGTCGTGGCGCTGGCTGTTTCTCGTGAACCTGCCCGTCGGCGTCCTGGCACTCGCGCTGGCCGTGCGGTTCCTGCCCGGCGACCGCGACGACACGCAGCCGCGCGAACTCGACTGGGTCGGCCTCGCGCTGCTGTCGCCGGGGCTCGTGCTGTTCCTGTACGGCATCGAGCGGATCAACGAAGCACTCGGGATCGCGGCGATCGTCGCGGCTGCGCTGTTGCTCGTGGCGTTCCTGCGGGTCGAAACGCGCAAGGGCGACCACGCGCTGATCGACCTTGCGCTGTTTCGCGGCAAGGTGTTCGGCGCGGCCGCGTCGACGCAGTTCCTGTCGAACGGTGCGCTGTTCGCGGGCCAGATGCTGATTCCGGTGTTCCTGATCCAGGCATGCGGCCGCACGCCCGGCGAAATGGGCTGGCTGCTCGCACCGATGGGCCTCGGCATGCTCGTCACGTATCCGTCGATGGGTGCGCTGACGAGCCGGTTCGGCGTGCGCCGCCTCGCCGCCGCAGGCGCCCTGCTCGCGCTGTTCGCGACGCTGCCGTTCGTGTTTCTCGCGCTGACCGGCTACGATCCGTACTTGCTCGTGCCGGCGCTGTTTCTGCGCGGCATGGGCCAGAGCGCGATCGGCGCGCCGTCGATTTCCGCCGCGTATGCGTCGGTCGAGCGCCGCAACCTGCCGATGGCGACGACCTCGCTCAATATCGTGCAGCGTCTCGGCGGCCCGACGTTCACGACGGTGTGCACGCTGTTCCTCGCGTGGCGGCTGCAAGCCGAATCAGTGGCGAGCGGCGGCACGCAGGCGAACGCCTATGCGTGGGCGTTCGGCCTGCTTTGCGTGCTGCACGCGGCGAGCTTCGTCACCACGCTGCGGCTGCCGCTGTGGTCGACCGGTGCGGGCGGGCAACCTGGCGAGACCGCGCGCGCCGGATCGCGCTGAACGCAGACGCTACGTCACGCTGTGCTGTGCCGTGCAGCGTGCGTAGCGTCGCTACGGCAGCCACATCGGCACGATCGACACCACGAGCAGCACACCGAGCCCGGCATTCAGCCAGTGCCACTGCCGCTCCGTGCGCAACACGCGCGCAAACAACAGCCCGGCGAAACACCAGAGCGACAGCGACGCCATCGCGGCCACGCCGAACGCCAGCCCGAGCAAGACGCCGAGCCGTGCCGGGCCGGATGCGAGCGCGGCGAACGACGCGGCCGCGCCGAGCGTCATCGCCCACCCTTTCGGGTTGTGCCAGAGCATCCAGACGCCGCTGACGAACCCCTGCGGCCGTTGCACCGCGGCATCGAGCCGCGGTTTGCCGCCGCGCCCGATGCGCACGGCCAGCCACACGAGATACACCGAACCGACCGCCTTCATCGCGAGTTGCAACGCGGGCAGCGCCAGCAGCACGCCGCCGAGCCCGGCCGCGGCGGCGGCGGCCATCGACGCCAGGCCGACCGCAATGCCCGCCATCAGCGGCAGCGAACGTCGATAGCCGAAATGCGCGCCCGAGGCGGTCGCGAGCGTCGTCGCGCCGCCCGGCGTCACGGTGGATACGATCACGAACAGCATCAGCGGCAGATAGTCGCGGAACGGCACGGCAGCTCCCGGTTGTCGTCGTCGAAGCCCCGTTTTACCCGCGGTCTTCGCATTACGACAGCGAAAGCTTTTTATGTCTGCCATTAGCGCTCATAATGCGTCGCATGGTACGCAATCTCGACATCGCGCTGCTGCGCGCCTTCGTCACGGTCGCCGAACATCGCAGCATGACGGCGGCCAGCCGCGCGCTGCACCTGACGCAAGGCGCGATCAGCCAGCAGGTCGCACGGCTCGAAACGCTGTCCGGCCCGCTGTTCGTCCGCGAGCACCGCAACCTGCTGCTCACGGCGGACGGCGAGCGGCTGCTCGGGCAGGCGCGCCGGCTGCTCGCCGCGCACGATGCGCTGCTGACCGACATGACGGCCGGCGCGGTCGAAGGCACCGTGCGCGTCGGCGCGCCGCAGGATCTCGTCGGCAGCTGTCTCGCACCGATCCTGAAAGGCTATGCGCAGGCGCATCCGCAGGTCGCGCTCACGCTCGTGTGCGCGGCGTCGCCGGAGCTGCGCCGGGGGCTCGCGCAGGGCGAACTCGACGTCGCGCTGATCGAGGCGCCGGTCGGGCCGTCGCGCGGCGAGTGCATCGCCGTCGACCGCCTGGTCTGGGTCGGCGCGAAAGGCGGCACCGCGTACCGGAATACGCCGCTGCCCGTGTCGATGGTCGCGCAGACCTGCGCGTTCCGTCCGACGGTGCTCGACGCGCTGCGTGGCTGCGATCGCGCGTGGCGCACCGTGTTCGAGAACGGCAGCATCGACGCGACGGCCGCGACCGTCCGCTCCGACCTCGCCGTGACCGCCTGGCTCGCGTCGACCGTGCCGGCCGACCTCGACATCCTGCCGGCCGGCAGCGGCCTGCCCGCGCTGCCGAACTTCGCGATCAACCTGCATCTGCCGCGCGGCCAGCGCACGCCGGCCGCGACGGAACTCGCCCGCCACCTGCGCAACGGTTTCGCGCGGGTGCGGGCGGCGGCCTAGCCGCCCGTTCCCGCTACACGATGCCCGGTTCCTGCGGCGCCGGCGTCGTGCCGGCGGCCTCGAGCGCCTGGTGCAGCGTCGGGAAAATGCATGACGCGCCGACGATCTCCGTGATCCGGTGACGATCCATGTCCGCGCGCAGGTAGCGGTTGACCCGCCCGAACAGCACGCCGATCCCGCGTGCCTGCAGCATCTTGACGAGGTCGGTCAGCGTCCGCGCGGCCGAATAGTCGACGTCGGTGATCGCGCCCGCATCGACGACGAACCAGCGCGTCGGCACAGGCGCCGCCTCGACGAGCTCGGTCACTTCGGCGGTGAACAGATGATCGTTCGCGAAAAACAGGTCGGAGCCGAACCGGTAGACGATCAGCCCGGGCGCCGTCATCGCGCCGCGCCGCGCGGGCACCGGCTGCCACCGCCCGTTGCCTTCGACAGGTTCGAGCACCATCGTGTGCGGCTGGTAGCTGTGGCGCACGTGCCGCATCAGCGACAGCGCGACGGCCAGCAGGATGCCGTGCTCGACGCCGACCGTCACGACGGCCACGGCCGTCACCAGCGCGAGCGTGAACTCGCCGGGGCTCTCCTTGCGGATCGCGGCGAGGCTGCGCACGTTGATCAGCCCGAGCGCGATCGTGAACACGATGCCGGCCAGCACCGCATGCGGCAGATACTGCAGAAACGTGCTGAAAAACAGCAGCACCACCGCCACCACGGCGGCAAACGCCAGATGCCCGATCTGGCTGCGCACGCCCGCGCCGTCGGCCATCGCCGTCTGCGTCGGGCTGCCGTTGACGACGAATGCGCCGCCCACCGCCGCAGCCGCGTTCGCGGCCGCGAGGCCGAGGATGTCGGCGTTGGTATCGACCTCCTCGTCGTACTGCTGCGCGAACACGCGCGCGGCGGCCGCGCTCTGCGCAATGATCATCACGAAGCACGACGCGGCGACCGGCACGAGGTCGAGGAACTGCTGCCACGTGACGGACGGCCAGCGCAACGGCGGCAACCCGCCCGCGACCGGCCCGAGCACCGCGATGCCATGCGCGGCGAATCCGAACGTGTAGCTTGCCGCGATGCTGCCCGCGACTGCGATCATCGGCATCGGCACGCGCGGCAGGAACCGCTTGCACGCGAGAATCGCGACGACGACGAGCACCGCGAGCGCGAACGTCGGCCGGTTCGTGTGGACGAGATGCGTGACGACATAGTCGAGTTGCGCGAGGCTGCGCGACGCCGGATACGGCACCGCCAGCCCGAACATGTCGCCGAGCATCGCGATCGACACCTGCACGCCGACCCCGGCAAGAAAGCCGACCAGCACCGTACGCGACAGGAAATCGGCGAGAAAGCCGAGCTTGAAGATGCGCGCGAGCAGCAGCATCGCGGCGGTCAGCAGCGCGACCATGCCGGCCAGCGCCACATACTCGGCACTGCCGGCCGGCGCCATCGACGACAGCCGGCTCGCGAAGATCGTCGCGGTCGCGGAATCGGCCGCCACGACCAGATGCCGCGACGCGCCGAAACACGCGAACGCGACGAGCGGCAGGAACACCGTGTAGAGGCCCGTGACGGCCGGCATGCCGGCGATGCGCGCATAGCCGAGCACCTGCGGGATGTCCATCGACGCGAGCGACATGCCCGCGAATACATCGCGGATGGCCCCGCCGCGGCGGATCGGGAGGATGCCTTTCAGCAGGCGGACGCCTGACGACGGGCGGGTGTGGGTATCGGGCATGCGTGATGAGGATAGGCGAAGTCGTTCGCGTATCGTGCCCCGGGCAGGCATCGCATGGCAAGTGCGGCAAGGCAGCGCGGGCGGCTCACCGTCGGTGGTTCGAGCAATACGGCCGTGAACGACACGCATAAGAAACGCCCGACGCGAGTCCGATCGACGGGCTACCGGTCAACACGGCGGGATCGTCGAACGACCTGCGACCCGGGTTTGCGTACGACGTCGCTTCGATCGCGGCCGCAACGGTGAGGCAGTGACCGCAGTTTGCTATCGAGCATCAGTTTAGCCATGGTCTCCTCGTCAGCAAAACAACGAAGAGGTTAAACAAAACGCCACCGAGTTAACAGCCGACCACACTCACTTTTATAGAGTTTTAAGTGCGCGTTCGACAACGGAAGCGAGCGTGTTAGCATCAAATATCATGTAACCGCAGCCACAAAAGAAAGACATCGATGACAAGTGCTCAGCCGCCAAAAGCACTCTCCCAGAGCATGCGCGAAGCTTCCGAGGACCCGAATTGGATGACCTGACCAAGAACCAACACTTTGTGCCGAGGTTGCTGCTTCGGCACTTCACTACCGATAGTAACGAAGACGTGCAGATTTTTGATTCGACTCGGAACAGGCTCCGGATCAGTTCCATCCGTAAAGTGCTCGCGCAGAACTACTTCTACGACGAAGACAACGTCGTTGAGAAATTCCTTGCAATACAAGTCGAAGGTCCTGCGGCAACCGCCATTGATGCCATCGTAGCCGCCCCCAACCAAGCGATTACACCGGGCCATCCTGCACTATTGACGTTCATCGCGGTTCAGATGGCTCGCACGCCGGGTAGCCAAAACCAAGCCATGGATATGATCAACAGCTTCGGCCGAATGGTCTTTGAACAATTCGCTGAACTCAATGATCTTTCGCTCGAGTCGGCGCGCAGCCTCAGATTGGAACCCACGGACAAGCGGATCTTCCGCAATAATTTGCTGCTACACTCGACGTTGAATCGCTGGCTATTGGAGGACCTCTCCTGGCATGTCCTGATCAACGGCACTGATCTCCCTTTCGTGATTTCAGATCACCCGGCGGTGCAATACAACTGGTACTTGCGAGACTCCGACGACCTCGGTTACACCGGTATCACTAAGCATGGTGCCCAAATTTTCCTTCCGCTGTCTCCAGCAATCACTCTGGCTTTAGTTGACGCATCCGTCTACAAGTTCGGCGAGAAGGGGAGCCGCCACACCGTGTTAAAGGACAAGCGCGACGTCGAGTTGCTGAACAGCCTGCAGTTTCGATCACGGCATGACTTCATCGTGTTTCCGCGTGCGATGAACGCCAGTTATGTCGAGCGTAGCTGCGCCACGATTCCCGCAGATAGCTTGGTGTCCGCCCATTCCGGTAGAACCGATACGGTGCCAACTGCGGACGGCAAGCTTTCCTCGGATGTAGGTGTGTGGCGAATGCAAGCCCGGTACGATCAGTGGTTGTCGGTATGCAAGATCAAGCGCCGGGTATCGAAGAAACCTCCCGAGTGTCGTGACCGACGCCCGGAAACAATAGCGGCACATAGGAGAGTGTCGCGCGAATTTTTTGATGCATCAAGGAATCGAGCAGCAGTGAAAGTGACGTAGCGCTCGTCTGAGGTCTAACCGGATACGACAGGCCGGACGCCCGAAATAGGTCGCTCGCGCGGCGAAACCGATCCGGCATACGCCCTCACCCGATTGAAAAGGACACCTGCATAAAGGTGAGATAATTCGGAAGCCGGCCCGAAACCCGCCCCCCGACATCGATCCCGTCTCTTCCACCGCACCGCCGCCTCGCGGCACGTGCACGGAACCCGATGGCACAATCACGGTCCCTTTCATGTGCCCTTCACCGGGCGCGCGCCGCGCCGCGGCGCCGATTCAACGCACAAGAAGGCCCCTGCTTGCCCCTATGACCCTGAACGAATCCTGGTTTGCGCCGCTCGTCGGCATCCTCATCCTGCTCGCCGCCGCCGGCGCGATCACCGCCGTGGTCCATTTCCTGCTGTTCCGCGTGGTCGCGCGGCTCGCGCGGCTTTCCGCCACACGCGTCGACGATGCGCTGTTCGAGTTCGGCGCATTCAAGTGGCTGAACCGTATCGTCCCGTTCGTCGTGATCAAGCTCGGGCTCGGCGCGGTGCCCGGCATTCCCGAGACGGCCGCGCAGGCCGCCGACAAGGTGCTGTTCGCGCTGATCGTGTTCCTCGTGACGATGACCGTCAGCGCGACGCTGTCCGCACTCGAACACACGCATCGCACGTACCAGCGCGATCAGCGCGACCAGCCGCACCTGTCGCTGAAAGGCGCGATGCAGCTCGTCAAGCTCGTGATGTTCATCACGGCCGCGCTGGTCGTGATCGGTGATGCGACCGGCAAGCAGATCGGCCTGCTGCTGTCGGGCATCGGCGCGATGTCGGCGGTGCTGATGCTGATCTTCAAGGACACGCTGCTCGGCCTCGTCGCGGGCGTGCAGCTGTCGTCGAACGACATGCTGCGGATCGGCGACTGGATCACGATGCCGTCGGCCGGCGCGGACGGCACCGTGATCGACATCACGCTGAACACCGTCAAGGTCGCGAACTTCGACCACACGATCATCACCGTGCCGACGTGGAAACTGATCACCGAGAGCTACCAGAACTGGCGCGGGATGACCGAAGCGGGCGGCCGCCGCATCAAGCGCGCGCTGTTCGTCGACGCGACCAGCGTGCGCTTTCTGTCCAACGATGAGATCGAACGGCTCGAACGCCTGACGCTGCTGAAGGACTATCTCGAGGACAAGGTCGACGCGATCGAGCAATGGAACGGCACGCTCGGCGCGGCCGGCGACTGCCCGGCGAACCGCCGCCAGTTGACGAACCTCGGCACGTTCCGCGCGTATGTCGCGAACTACCTGAAAGGCCATCCGCGCATCCGCCGCGACATGACCTGCATGGCACGGCAGTTGCCGCTCACGGCCGAAGGCATTCCGCTCGAACTGTACTGTTTCACCGACACGACGACCTGGGTCGACTACGAGGCCATCCAGTCCGACCTGTTCGATCACCTGATCGCGGTGCTGCCGGAGTTCGGGCTGCGCGTGTACCAGCATCCGTCGGGTTTCGACATGCGGCAGATGGCCGGCGCCGCGCAAGCCGGGCCGCACGCGGGTTGATGCACGCGACGGCGGCCGGTCATCGGCCGCCGCTTGTCGCGCGGCCGCCTGCGCTCACCGCGCCGCGCACTCCGACGCGAGCCGCCCGAGCACCTTCAACGCATCCTCGATCTGTCGCGACCACGGATAGCTGTAGTTGAGCCGGATGAAATGCCGGTAATCGCTGCTCGCCGAGAACATGTGCCCGGGCCCCACCGTGATCCGCTGCGCGAGCGCCAGCGCATACAGCTTCATCGCATCGACCTGCGGCGGCAGCTCGACCCACAGCACGTACCCGCCCTGCGGCTGCGACAGCCGCGTGCCTTCGGGAAAGAAACGCCGCACCATCGCGCTCATCAGGCTCGCCTGCTGCGCGTACTGCTTGCGCATGCGCCGCAGGTGGAAATCGTAGCCGTCGTATTTCAGGTATTCGGCGATCGCGAGCTGCTCGATCGCGGGCGTGGCCAGCGTGTTCAGGAATTTCAGCTTCTCGACCTGGTCGCGGTAGCGGCCCGGCATCGCCCAGCCGATCCGGTAGCGCGGCGACAGGCTCTTCGTGAACGACGCGCAATGCAGCACGAGCCCGTCGCGGTCGAACGACTTCAGCGCGCTCGGCGTCGCTTCGCCGTAGTGCAGCTCGTGATACACGTCGCTCTCGATCGCCGGCACGCCGTGCTTCGCGAGGAGTTCGACGAGCGCGCGCTTGCGCGCATCCGGCATCTGGAAGCCGAGCGGATTCTGGAAGTTCGGCATCACCATGCATGCGGCGACCCGCTCGCGTTCGAGCAACCGTTCGAGCGCGTCGAGATCGATGCCGTCGACCGGATGCGTCGCGACCTCGAGCGCACGCATGCCCATGCGCTCGATCGCGTGCAGCATCGCGTAGAACGTCGGCGATTCGACGGCGATCGTGTCGCCGGGCCGCGCCACCGCCTGCAGGCACAGGTTGATCGCCTCGGTCGCGCCGATCGTCATCACGATCTCGTCCGGTTCGACCGGAATCCCGCGCTCCGCATAGCGTCGCGCGATCTGGCGGATCAGTTCCTGGTTGCCGGGCGGCAGATCGTCGATCACGCCCCAGCGCGTGCGGCGCCGCCCGATCGTCTGCGCGTAGCGCGCGAGCTTCTGTACCGGAAACTGCGACGCGTCGGGGTACGGCGAGCCGAGCGGCACCGCGTCGTCACGCGCGATCGAGCGCAGCGTCGACAGCACGAGCCGGCTCACGTCCACCGCCGACGGCTCGGCCGCCGGCGCCGACGCATGCAGCTCGGCCTCGGCCGGCGCCGGGGCCCGCGCGCGCACGAAATAGCCGGACTGCGGCCGGCTCTCGATCAGCCCGCGGCTTTCCAGCACGAGATACGCGCGCAGCACGGTCGTGACGCTGAGCTGCTGCTGCCGGCTCGCCTGCCGCACCGACGGAATCCGCTCGCCGGGCCGGTACACGCCGCGCTCGATCTGCGCGTGGAGTTCGTCGGCCAGTTGTTCGTAGCGCTTCACCCGCTTCCCTTTCAAAAACCATTCAACAACACAGTTGCGATCCGCACTGTGCGAGTTGGCGCAACTGTACTCTTTTTTGAAGTGAACAGGTGTACACACAGCGGCCGGGGCGCCGCGCGTACTCTGCACGCATCGACCCCGACCCACGCAGCATCATGAAAAAGAAATCCGCCACCGCGCGCATCGAACCGTACACCCACCCAGCCGCCGGCTGGGGGGCGCTGAAAGCCGTCACGATCAACCTGATCAAGGAAAAGGTCGCCGGCGGCAACTACCGCACACTGCTGCGCCAGAACCAGCCCGACGGCTTCGATTGCCCGGGCTGCGCATGGCCCGACCGCCAGCACGCATCGACGTTCGAATTCTGCGAGAACGGCGTGAAGGCGGTGGCCGCCGAAGCGACCAGCAAGCGCGTGACGCCCGAGTTCTTCGCCGCGCATACGGTCACCGAACTGCTCGAACAGTCCGACTTCGAACTCGAACAGCACGGCCGGCTCACCGACCCGATGGTGTACGACGCGCAGACCGACCGTTACGTGCCGATCGCGTGGGACGACGCGTTCGAACTGATCGCGCGCCACCTGCGCGCCCTGCCCGACCCGAACCAGGCCGCGTTCTACACGTCCGGCCGCGCGAGCAACGAAGCGGCGTTCCTGTACCAGCTGCTGGTGCGGCTGTACGGCACGAACAACTTCCCGGACTGCTCGAACATGTGCCACGAGGCGACGAGCCGCGGGCTGCCGGCGTCGGTCGGCGTCGGCAAGGGCACCGTCACGCTCGACGATTTCGAACACGCGGACACGCTGCTGATCTTCGGCCAGAACCCGGCGACCAACCATCCGCGGATGATGGGCGAACTGCGCGAGTGCGCGAAGCGCGGCGCGACGATCGTGTCGATCAACCCGCTGAAGGAGCGTGGCCTCGAACGCTTTGCCGATCCGCAAAGCCCGCTGGAAATGCTGACGATGTCGGGCACGAAGATCGCATCGACGTTCATCCAGCCGACGATCGGCGGCGATTTCGCGCTGATCAAGGGCATCGCGAAACGTGTGCTCGAATTCGACGATGCCGCGCGTGCCGCCGGTGCGCCGCGCGTGCTCGACACCGCGTTCATCGATGAACACACGGCCGGCTTCGACGCGTTCGCCGACGACCTGCGCCGCGAAAGCTGGTCGGCGCTGACGGCCGAAAGCGGCGTGCCGTACGAGCAGATCGACAGCCTCGCGCAGCTCTATGCACGCAGCGAGCGCGTGATCGCGACGTGGGGCATGGGCATCACGCAGCACAAGCATTCGGTCGCGACCGTGCAGATGCTGACCAACCTGATGCTGATGCGCGGCAACATCGGCCGCCCCGGCGCCGGCCTGTGCCCGGTGCGCGGCCACTCGAACGTGCAGGGCAACCGCACGGTCGGCATCGAGGAAAAGCCGTCGCAGGCCTTCCTCGACCGGCTCGGCCACGTGTTCGACTTCGAACCGCCGCGCCACCACGGCTACGACGTCGTCGAGACGATCGAAGGCATGCTCGAAGGCCACGTGAAGGTGCTGATCGGCCTCGGCGGCAACTTCGCGATGGCGACGCCCGACACGCCGCGCACGTGGGAAGGCATGCGCCGCTGCGACCTCTCCGTCCACATCACGACGAAGCTGAACCGCAGCCACCTGATCCACGGTCGCGACGCGCTGATCCTGCCGACGCTCGGCCGCACCGAGATCGACCTGCAGGACAACGTCGCGCAAGGCGTGACGGTCGAGGATTCGATGAGCATGGTCCACGTGTCGTACGGGATGAACAAGCCGGCGTCGCCGAACCTGATGTCGGAACCGGCGATCGTCGCGCACATGGGTCATGCGCTGTTCGGCAGCGGCAAGATCGACTGGCTGGCCTACAAGGACGACTACGCGAAGATCCGCGACGCGATCGAGGCGACGCTCGACGGCTTCTACGACTACAACACGCGCATCGCGCGGCCGGGCGGCTTCCACCTGCGCGTGGCTTCGCGCGACCGCGAATGGCTGACGCCGACGGGCAAGGCGAACTTCATCGCGCACGCGATGCCGGCCGACACGCCGATCCAGCGTGCCCGCGCGCAGCACGGCGAACGCCTGATGACGCTGATGACGACGCGTTCGCACGACCAGTACAACACGACCGTCTACGGGCTCGACGACCGCTATCGCGGCGTGTTCGGCCAGCGCCGCGTGGTGTTCGCGAACCGCGACGATCTCGCGATGCTCGGCCTGAAAGCCGGCGACTGGGTCGACATGGAAACCGTGTGGCACGACGGCATCGAGCGGCGCGCGGACGGCTTCCTGCTGGTCGAGTACGACATCCCGCGCGGCTGCATCGGCGCGTACTACCCGGAAACGAACCCGCTCGTGCCGCTCGACAGCGTCGGCGACATCTGCAACACGCCGACGTCGAAGTCGATTCCGGTGCTGCTGCATCGCACGGCCGCGCCGGCCTCGATCGCCGCCTGACGGAGTACGGCGATGATCGTTCGTCCGCGCGAGCACTGGCTGCGGATGCTGCTGGTCTGGAACGGCTCGGTGCTGCCGACCATCCTGCCGCAGCTCGTGCTGACGCTCGCGATCAGCCTCGTCGCGGTCTGGGGCGGCGGCCGCGTGCTCGGCGAGAAGGTGCCGCTGAACCCGACGCCGTTCACGCTGATCGGCCTCACGCTCGCGATTTTCGCGGGGTTTCGCAACAACGCGAGCTACGAACGCTACCGCGAAGGCCGGCAGCTGTGGGGCGGCGTACTGACCGCCACGCGCACGCTGGTGTCGCAGGCGCTCTGCTACGGCGCGATCGATCGTGACGATGCGTCGCGACGCGTGTTCGTGCGGAAGGTCGTCGCATACGTCTATGCGCTCAAGCATCAACTGCGCGGCACCGATCCGGCCGTGGACCTGCGCGGGCTGCTCGACGATGCCAGCTATGCGCGCGTCGCCGCTTCGCGGTTCCGCCCGGTCGTCATCGTGCACGCACTGCGCGAAGCGTTCGCCGCACGCGCCGATACGGGCCGCCTCGCCGACACGCGCCTGTGGATGCTCGATGCGCGCCTCGACGATCTGGTCGCGATGGTGAGCGGCTGCGAGCGCATCGCGACGACACCGATCCCGTTTTCATACGACGTGCTGCTGCACCGGACCATCTATGCGTACTGCGTGCTGCTGCCGTTCGGTCTGGTCGATTCGATCGGCGCGGCGACGCCGTTCGTCACCGTGTTCGTCGCCTATACGCTGATCGCGCTCGACGCGATCGCGCATGCGATCGCCGAACCGTTCGGCGACGGGCCGAACCATCTCGCCCTCGATGCGATGACGCGCCAGATCGAGCGCACGCTGCTCGAACTGAACCGCGAGCCGCTGCCGGCGGAAGTGACGCCAGGCAAGGCCTATCGGCTCAGTTGAGCCGGCCGACTCAAGCCGACAGTGGCACCCGTGACGGCTTCCACACCCACTGACCCGCGGCCAGGTTCTGCGTAGCGCACGCTGATGATGCAGCAGTACCTGCGCCTTATATGCCAGGGATCGGCGCGCAAACCTATGCCGCGACCTGCGCTTACCCTTTCGAGGATCGACGGGTTCCGACCCGTTGCAGCCGGTCGAGCAGTCTCTGTTCCAAGGGAGGTTATCGGAGTGGAACGGTCATTCCGTGCCGTCGTTTTGAGGGCAGATCTTCGACCTTTGCGGACGCTCAGACCCGTGAGTTCGTGAGACGGCTTGCCATTCCTTTCTGTCGCTCGGCGCATCGCGCCCGCGAATGGGGTATCCGCTCTATTTATCGTTCACCAGATCGAACGAAAGAGTCCGCAAGGTTACGGGTACAGGGAGTCGCCCGCCGCAATGGCAGCGATCACCCCGCGGCGAGCGATCTAGCCAACGTGCGTGCATGCTCGGCGAACCGCTCCGCAACGGGGCTCAGCGTGCGATTCCTCAGTGTGATCAGCATCGTCGGGACAGTCCAGGTCGGTAGCTCGATCGGCAGTACCTTGATCCACTCCTGATCAGGGCCGAAGCGCAGCAGCGAGTGCGGCATCACAGTCACGAAACGACCGGTGCGAAGAAGCGTGCGACGCAGGTTCAACGACCCGGTCAGTACGCGGACGACGGGCGGCTCCGCATCGATCGCGCGGAATGCTTCGACGATCGGCGAGTGCTGCCCGATCTCGTTCGGCGACAGGATCCAGGGGGCGTCGACGAGATCGGCGAGAACGAGTCGGCGCCGCTTCGCGGCCCACGCACTGCGATTCGACACGACGATTTTCATCTGCTCGTGAAACAGCGGCTCGCCGATCATGTCCGGTTCGGGAGCGGCGGCGAACGGTCTCGCAACCACCAGCTCACAGATCCGCTCGCGCAGGAAGTGGGCCTGCAGCACCGGCGCATCGCCCGATGCGACAGAGAAGGTCAGGCGCGGATGCTGTTCCGACATCTCCTCGATGATCGCCGCGGCCAGCCCCGCAGTGATCGTCTCCACGCACCCGATGCTGAGCTCGCCAGCGTCGGGATCCGCCAGAAATGCCATATCGACGGCGCCACGCCGCAACTCGTCGAAGATCGCCGTGCCACGCTTGAGCAACGCCTGCCCAAACACGGTCGGCTCGACACCATGGCGGCTGCGGTCCAGGAGCCGCACGCCAAGCAGGCCCTCCAGGTCCGCGATCGCCTTCGACACGGCTGGCTGCGACATGTGAAGCTGTTCGGCCGCCTTGCGCATCCCGCCCGCGCTGATAACCGTCATCAGCGTGTCGAGGTCGCGAAGCTTCAGTCGTCGTCGAAGCCGGTCGCCGTCCATGTCCTGACCTATTCGATTTCGTGATCACACCATCGTAATTTGAAACTTTCCGTTGATCAAATGCTGTCCTAGGATGGCAGTCAGCACGGCCTCGCGAACCTGAAATCCAGCGGCCGGCGAGCCATTTGAACAGGAGGCGACGATGATCATTCCCGTGCTGGTGAATGTCGGTCTGGCCATGTTGCTGGTGCTCTCCAGCCTCGGCGACGCGCACGCGGACGACCTGAAGGTTTTCAGCACGCCGACGATGAAGTCGACGCTCGCGGAACTCGCGCCGAGATTCGAACGGCTGACCGGACACCGGCTCGCTGCGACGTACGACAACGCCGCGACGCTGAAACGGCGGATCGAAGCAGACGAGCCGTTCGACATCGCGATCCTGCTGCCCACTCAGGTCGACGATTTGATCCAGACGGGCAAGCTCGTATCGAGCACACGCGTTGACGTCGCGAAAGCAGCAGTCGGCATGGCGATGCGTGCGGACCAGCCGGCGCCCGACATCGGGACGGTCGACGCATTCACGCGGGCGCTGACGAGTGTCCGTTCGCTGTCGTGGTCGCCGGAGAGCGCGAGTGGCGCCTATCTCGTCGGCCTGCTCGGCCGGCTGGGCATCATGGACACGGTCAAGGCGCATCTCGTGCCCGTCCCGGGCGGCGACGTGGTCGCGGCCGTTGCCGGCGGCCAGGCCGACGCGACCGTGATCACCGTGCCCAATATCGTCGACGTGCCGGGTGTTCGACTGGTCGGCTTGCTGCCGCGTGAACTGCAGCACGACACGGTTTACACGGCAGGCATCGCCACCCATACGGCGGATCCGCGCGGTGCCAAGGCACTGATCGATTTTCTGCAATCGGCCGAAGCGACCGCCGTGTTGCGCAAAAAGGGACTGGATCAGCCGACGCCGTGACCGGCGGGCATCGGTAACGCGATATCGCCCGGAACGCAGCGTCGAAATTGGGGGCTCGCGCGAGAATCGATTGAGGAACTGTCTCAAGCAGGCTGCGATGTACCTTGCAGTAGTCCGCGGACGGATCGAGCCACGCCCTCTTCCGCCGCGATGCAGTGACAACGATCAGGCCGACGCGTGATCGCTGCAAGCCTGGAGCCGGGCGTCGAAGGGGTACCACGCCCGGCTTGCCTCAGCGCTCAAGAAATGGCCTGAGCTTGTCCGCACGGCTGGGATGCATCAGCTTGCGCATCGCCTTGCTCTCAATCTGACGGATCCGCTCGCGAGTCACGTCGAACTGCTTGCCGACCTCTTCCAGCGTGTGATCGGAGTTTGTGTCGAGCCCGAATCGCATCCGCAGAACCTTGGCCTCGCGCGGCGACAACCCGTTGAGTGCCTCGTCGATCGCCGCGCGCATGTTCGCGTGAATCGCCGCCTCAGCCGGCGAACTCGCCGAGACATCCTCGATCATGTCGCCGAGCGTTGCATCGGCGTCGTCACCCACCGGCGTTTCGAGCGAGACAGGTTGCTTGGCGATCTTGAGGATACTGAGCACTTTCTCCTCGGACATCTCCATGCGCTTTGCCAGCACAGCGGGATGCGCTTCCTGCCCTGTCTGTTGCAAGATTTCGCGCGATATCCGGTTCAGCTTGTTGATCGTCTCGATCATGTGGACCGGCACGCGAATGGTCCGCGCCTGATCGGCGAGCGCACGCGTGACAGCCTGCCGGACCCACCAAGTCGCGTAGGTCGAGAACTTCCAGCCGCGCCGGTATTCGAACTTGTCCACGGCCTTCATCAGGCCGATATTGCCCTCCTGGATCAAATCCAGGAACTGCATGCCGCGGTTCACGTATTTCTTGGCGATTGAAATGACAAGACGAAGGTTCGCCTCGATCATCTCGCGCTTGGCCTGCCGCATTTTCAGTTCCGCGGCACTCATCTGGCGGTTGATCTGCTTGAGCTGCTTGAGCGGCAACGAGACCCGGGACTCGATGTCGACGAGTTTCTGCTGCGCCGCCTGAATCGCCGGCTGATGTCGCTCGAGCGCCGCGCCGAACTGCTGCGAGGTCGCGGCCGTGCGGCTCGTCCATTCGAGGTCGGTCTCGTGGCCCGGGAACGACTCGACAAACGCGTCGCGCGGCATGCCGCAACGGTCGACAGCAATCGCCAGGATGCTGCGCTCGATCGCACGGACCTCAGTCACTTGGCCATGCACGATGGCACACAGGCGGTCGATGGTCTTGGCCGTAAAGCGGATCGGCGCGAGTTCACGCTGGATCGCCGCGCGCACTTGCGCAGCGGCTGCGGAACGGGCATCGCCAGTGACAGGCACATCCGGCAACTGCTCGAACAGTGCACGTACGCGCGCGAAAATCACGAGACTGTCGTTCGTGAGTTCTTCGAGGCGTGCCGCGTTCACCTTCTCCGAATCCCCGGCGTCCGTGTCGACGTCGTCTTCGTCCGAATCATCGTCGGCGGCGAGTGCTTCCGCCTCCTCTTCCTGGGACTCGGGCGTCATTTCGCTTTCATCGACGTCGACACTGATGCCATCGACGAGTTCGTCGATGCGCAGTTCGCCGGCAACGATGCGGTCGACATCGGCAAGAATCGTGGACACGATCGACGGACATGCGGCAATCGCTTGAATCATGTCCTGCAGACCATCTTCGATCCGTTTCGCGACCTCGATTTCACCGGCGCGGGTCAGCAGTTCGCTGGCGCCCATCTCACGCATGTACATCCGAACCGGATCGGTGGTGCGGCCGAATTCGGAATCGACGGTCGATAACGCAGCTTCCGCCTCCTCGTCCGCCTGATCGTCGGATGCCACGGCCGGCGCAGCCTCGGTTAGCAGCAGCGCTTCGGCGTCCGGCGCTTGTTCGTACACGGCCACGCCCATGTCGCTGAACGTGCTGACGATGGTGTCCATCGCCGCCGTTTGGGCAAAGTTGTCGGGCAGGTGGTCGTTGATGTCCGCGTGGGTGAGATAGCCGCGCTCGCGACCGAGCGCGATCAACGCGCGCATCTGGTGCTGGCGCTCCTCATTCTGGCGTGCCAGCAACGCGATGTCCGCCGGTGTCAGGGCCTGGGCCTTTCCCTTTGCCACACGGCGGCCGGCTTTTGCCGTGGCCGTGATTTCAGGGGACGTGGAATCGTTCCGATCAGGATTTGTCAATACATGCTCCTCGACAGATGAGCCGACGATCGTCGCGAGCATGACGCCAGAATGGGTTGCCTGCCGGGATGCGAACGGAATCGTGTACGCACAGATAGTCGAGGGCGGGACGCCTCGCGCGAAATCCGTGTGCGCAGCTTGTGGGGGGCGTGAATGATACCGGAATGTATCGTGCGGCACAAGCCGGGCGGCGGCTTGGGATTTCCGTACGCTTTACCGGTGCAGCGCGCTCTAGCTGCGACAAGGGGGAGCAGTCGCCCCCTGTCCCTGCCGGTGGATGCGTGCTGTCGCCCCGTTGCAGCCACTCGATCTGCTCAAAAGCGGTCGTTCACCGTCCCGACCGGTATGCGCTATTCCCGCTCAATCCTAAATGAGCGATTCACTGGCGAAGACGTTGTAAGGCGTGATTTCCAGATCCAGACTTTCAGGGATGGGTATGCCGTTTCCGCAATAGTTGATTTCGACATCGGCCAGATGACCTGACGCGTCGGCAAAGAGCAGAATCTCTATCGACCCCCAACCTTCCGGCTCCCACCGATCCCGGAAGTCCGCTTCAAATACCATGCGATAAGGTTGTCCACTCGAAGCGCTGGCTATAGGGGGCACTTTATCGCGCGCGGCCAGCGACAGGCCGAAGGTGTTACATCCACATGCACAGAGTCTGACTATCTCTGCATTCGAGAACTGCGCCGCAAGCGCGTCCCGATTCGGGAATGGGCAGTACTCAAGAATAAACGTAACCCAATAGGCTGCCTGGTTCAGATCGTTTGCCATAGTACGTCCCGGAATCGCGACTTCAGGCGTCAATGCGTCGATTGTCAGCGATTCAGGCCACACTGTCGAACGTCTCGATGTGGCCGCATGGCGACGTTACCGCATTGCAACGTGCGGCAAAACAGGGAAACCCTTTGATCCGACGATATTTGCAGGCAGTAACCGCCCGACGAGGCAGCGGACTACCGCTCATAATTCAGCCACCGCCATCGATCTGCTCAAGGTCGACTTCGGTCAGGGTTTCACATTCCCTTGCCTGGAGCCGATGGCCGCAGCCATGCGGCTTTGCACGGCGACGAGTTGGTCATCCGTGGTCGCCACCAGCCACAGACGTGCCTGCTCCTCGATTTGGCGGTTGTGATCCTTCAACGGGCCCATCGCGGCAGCGGCCTTCCAGACGACCGGGGCGATTCGGCTTTTCCTGCCCGACGGCGCGCCGACCAGCAGGCAGTAAGGTCCCAGCGGGAGCGATACGAACGGAAGTGCCGGACTGGCACGCACGCGCCAGTCGATGAAGGGCGTGTCGCCGATAAGCAGCGGCATGGGCAAGCCGTGGAGCACACTGAAATCGTACAGCGCCAGTTGCTCCCGCATGCCGGCGTAAATACGCCGGATGTCGTCGACAACCGCCGCGCGGATCTCGTCATCGAACATGGGTTCCTGCGCGTATCGGGCAAACGCCTTTCGAGCCTCCCATTGATATGCGCTGAACAGGCCAATCTCCACGCAGTCCTGCACTGCGCGCTGGACATCCGCGACAGAACCGGCTTCCTCCGGCGTACCCAACTGCGCGGCCCGCAAAAACCGGGCAAGTCCAGCCTCCTGGATCGCAGGACCCTCCGCAGAAGCATCGTCTTCAGCGCCCTTGCCAAGGGGCACATAGATATATTTCTCGGCCGCGAAATGCGACTTCTTGCCCTCGTCAAACCTGATTTCGCCATCAACGCAGTCCAGATAGCGAGTCCCGATTCGACCATGCTCCCAAACCCAGTTTTTCAGGAGCGGACGGAGTGGATGCAGTCTGTCGTGATCGGTCATGGAAGCCTCCAGGTTGCCCAGTATAGTTCCAAGTTGTCGATTGTTTCGTGGAGGACATGGCGATCAATCGATCCACTACCGCCGTTGGAACCCGCGCAGCCTCAACAGCTGTTTAACCGGATATCAGTGGCCCCGTGCCTACGCGCCGAGCGGCAAGTGCTCGGCCTTTGCAGGCGTTCACGTGTCGGCCGCGGCAGGTCGACTTGACGCTACCTTGCGGACGTTCGGCTGAGCATCTGCACCGAACGTCTGCTGTCAGGCTCAGGGAATAGGCAGTTTCGACCCGGAGCGACTTTTCGACCGAATGCCAGCCATGTTCCATGGCTGGCGTGACTCCTCCACGAATCAAGGCTGGCGCTTGCCGCGGCCGTCGGCGGGTTTGCCAGCCGGCTTGCGTGAACCCGCGGCTGGCTTGCTAGTGGGCTTGCCGGCGGGTTTGCTGCGCGGCTTCTGCGCGCTGAATGGACTGCCACTGGACAAGCTCGCGCCCTTACCCGCAGCCCCAGCCCGCTGGGCCGCAGGCTTGCGCTTGTTCTCGCCACTTTGCGGGCGCGGCTTTTTGGCAGGCACCGGCATGGCACCCGACCCAGCTTGCGGCACTTTGGGCTTCTTGGGCTTTTTGGGTTTCTTGATGATCTGGCCCGTCGCGCTGGTTTCCGGCACGCGGTGTTCGGCCTCGAAACCCGGCTCTTCTTCGCGACGCAGCGTTTGCCGGATCAGCGCTTCGATCGCGGCCAGTTGCGGCGCTTCGTCGGCGCACACCAGGGACACCGCCACACCGCTAGCACCTGCACGGCCGGTACGGCCGATACGGTGCACATAGTCCTGCGCCACGATCGGCAGATCCACGTTGATCACCAGCGGCAGGTCGTCGATATCCAGCCCGCGCGCTGCCACGTCGGTGGCGACCAGCATCTGGACTTCGCCCGTCTTGAAGCGCTCCAGCGCACGCAGCCGCGCGGGTTGCGGTTTGTCGCCGTGGATAGTGTCGACCGCATAGCCCGCTTCGTCCAGCATGGCCGCCAGGTAATCCACGCCATTGCGGGTCTTGACGAACACCAGCGCATGCTCCCACTTGTTCTCGGCCACGAGGTGCATGAACAGGTCGGGCTTGTTCCGCTTGTCGACCGGTACGACCCACTGCTTGATCTTGCTGGCCGTGGCATTGGGCGGGCTGACGCTGATATTGACCGGGTCGCGCAGGATGCTCGCCGCCATCGCGCGGATATCGTCGGTAAACGTGGCCGAGAACAGCAGGGTCTGGCGCTGCGCGGGCAGCGCGGCAAAGACGGCGTTGAGTTCGCGTGCAAAGCCGAGATCCAGCATGCGGTCGGCTTCGTCCAGCACCAGCGTTTGTACTTGATCGAACTGCACCGCGTTCTGGCGGTTGAGATCCAGCAAACGGCCCGGCGTGGCCACGAGCACATCCACGCCCTTGCGCAACTTCATCATCTGCGGGTTGATGCTCACGCCGCCGTAGGCCGCCAGATATCGCAAGTCGAGGCCTTGACCGTAAGCGATGAAGCTTTGCAGCACTTGTTCGGCCAGCTCACGCGTGGGCACCAGCACCAGCACGCGTGCGCGGTTGCTGGACACCGCCGGGCCGTGTTGCACCAGCCGTTGCAACAACGGCAGCGCGAAACCCGCCGTCTTGCCGGTACCGGTCTGGGCCGCCGCCATCACGTCCTTGCCACCGAGCACGGCAGGAATCGCCTTGGCCTGCACCGGCGTAGGGGCCTGGTAATTGAGGTCCTGCAGATTACGCAGCAAGGGATCGATCAGGCCGAGCGAGGCAAAAGACATGGACGTATTCCGGGCTAAAACCGCAATTCTAGCGGTTGCCGGGCGGATCAAGGCCCGCCCCGCCTGGCTGGACGCCGCCGGCGGGGGCAGATACGGTCAACCGGAAGCAGCCGCTGACGCAAAGCAACCCGATCCAGCCCATTTTCCGGCACCCAATCGCCCCTCGGAGGAGCCGCTCGCCCCTTGTCTGTCTGTCACCTCATCGCTTGCGGTTCGAGCAACGAGGTCCGGAGAAGGTAGAGGTATCGCAACGCCGAACTGGCGACGAAGGCGGGCTTGAGCCGCTCGACGCTATTCCACGACGAAAGCCAGGTGATAAGCTCGATGCCGGCGTACTGTCGCGTATCGACACGCCCCGAACCCTGCCCTTACGACCGCAACGAGCCGCCCATGTCCCTCGCCCCTTCCGTCCTCTCCGCGTTCACGCCGACCGGCAAGCTGCGCGCGTCGATCAATCTCGGCAACCCGATCCTCGCGAATCGCGACCCGGCGACGGGCGAACCGTTCGGCGTATCGATCGACCTCGCGCGCGCGTTCGCCGAACGCCTGTCAGCCGAGCTGGAGCTCGTGGTGTTCGACGCCGCCGGAAAGTCGGTGCAGGCACTGACCGACGAGCGTGCCGATTTCGGATTCTTCGCGGTCGATCCGCTGCGCGGCGAAACGGTCGCGTTCACGGCGCCGTACGTGCTGATCGAGGGGTTCTATCTCGTGCGCGACGCTTCGCCGATCCGCACGAATGCGGACGTCGACCAGCCCGACAACCGCGTGACCGTCGGCAAGGGCAGCGCCTACGACCTGTTCCTCACGCGCGAACTGAAGGCCGCGCAGATCGTGCGTGCGCCGACGTCGCAGGCCGTCGTGCAGACCTTCGTCGAGCAGCAGCTGGAAGTCGCGGCGGGCGTGAAGCAGCAACTCGAGGCCGACGCGGCGAAGACGCCGGGCCTGCGCCTGCTCGACGAGCGGTTCATGGTGATCCGGCAGGCCATGGGCGTGCCGAAGAGTCGCGGCGAAGCGGCCGCGGCGGCGCTGAATGCGTTCGTCGAGGAAATGAAGGCGTCGGGCTTCGTCGCGGATTCGCTGCGGCGGCATGGCATCAGCGGCGCATCCGTCGCGCCGCAAGCGTGATGGCATACCGCGTGATGCAGCGGCACGCGACTGCGCGCGCGCCGCTTTTGACCTGAAATGCGAAAGCAGGCTCGATACCCGTCGGCTTGCGCAACGGGATCGATGCCTGCTTTCGCGCCGCACGTGCGCGGCGGTCCGCTGAATCAGCCGGCCTTGCCTTGCGGCGGATTGGCCAGCGGCGTGCGTTGGCGGCGGCGCCACCAGAATGCGACGCCCAACAGCGCGATCAGCACGACAACCACCGCGCCAGGCAGGATCAGCGGCCGGACGCGCACGAGCAATGGAACCGGGCCGCCGCTGCGCACGACGGCAACGTCGTCAGCGGTGACGGTCACGTCCGGATTGCCGTACTGCGCGAGCACGTAGTTCGAGATTGCAGCGATCTGATCGTCTTTGAGCGGCTGGACGTAGGAATCCTCACCGAAAGACGGCATCAGCACGTGCTCGCCTCCCACCTCGCGATCGACGCCGTACAGGATCGCCGCAATCAGGTTCGACGGATTACGTGAGCCTGTGGCGGTATTGTTCGACAGCGACGGATACGCCTGGCTCGGGCTGCCCTTGCCGTTGGCCTGGTGGCAACTCGCGCAGTATCCGCTGAACAGCGCCGCCCCCGTCGTCAGCGTGCCGTTCGCATTCAGCGCGGATGCGCCGCGCAACGTCGCTTCGCTGCTGACCGCCTGCCCGTGCGCGAATGCCGGCACCGACTCGCGGTCGTCGCGGATCGGCTTCGTGCTGCGCAGATACGAGACGATCGATTTCAGGTCCGCGTCCGACAGATACTGCAGGCTGTTCTGCACGGCTTCCGCCATCGGCCCGGCCGCCTGGTTCTTGCCCGGTGCGCGGCCGGTCTTCAGGTACGACACCAGCTCGGCGTCGGTCCACGCGCCGATGCCGCTCACCGGATCCGACGTGATGTTCGGCGCGTACCACGCGCCGAGTTGCGCGCCGCCCAGGTTGCGGCCGAAGTCTTCGGCCATCAGCACGTTGCGCGGCGTGTGGCACGCGCTGCAGTGCGCCAGCACGTTGGTCAGGTACGCGCCGCGATTCCACTGCGCGTCGTGGGCGGGATCGGCTTCGAAACGCTTGTTCGTCAGGAACAGCATGTTCCATCCCGCCATCGCCATGCGCATGCCGAACGGGAACGGCAGGTTCGTGGCGGGCGCGGGTTCGTCGACCGGCTTCACCGCATGCATGAAGTAGCTGTAAAGCGCGTGCACGTCGTCGTCGCTGAGGCCGCTGTACGACGTATAGGGCATCGCGGGATACAGATGCGCGCCATCCGCGCGCACGCCTTCGCGCAGCGCGCTTGCGAACTGCGCTTCGGTGTAGTTGCCGATCCCGGCCGTTTTCGACGGCGTGATGTTGCTCGAATAGATCTGCCCCATCGGCGACGCGATGCCGTATCCGCCCGCGAATGGCTTGCCGCCGTCGAGCGCCGTATGGCATGCCATGCAGTCCGCCGCGATCGCGAGCTGATGGCCCTTTTCGATCAGCGCGGCGTCTGCCGATGTCGAAGCCGGGCCGGCCGGCGCATCCTGCGCGAACGCGGATGCGCTGCCGACGAGCGCGAACAGGCCGGCCGCGATGGCCGCGCGATACCCGGTGCCGCGCCGCGCGCGACGGTGTCGTTGAATCGTATGTGTCATCGCATCAACCCTTCGCGAGGCTGGCGGAAATCGAATCCGCGGCCTTCAGGCCAAGGGCCGCCATCGACAGCGTCGTGTTGACGACGGACGCCGACGGCATCGCGCCGCCGCCCGGCAGCCACAGGTTCGCATGGTCGTGCGCGCGGCAATCGCCGTCGACGACCGAATTCTTCGGATCCGAGCCCATGATGGTGCCGCCCATGATGTGATTGTTCGCGTTCAGCGTCGTCGTGATGTTGAATTCGACCGCGTCGAACAGGCTGCCGATGTGCGACAGCTGCTTGCATGCCGCGTCGTAGCCGCGCCGCACGTAGTCGCCGACGTCGTAGTGGATGTCGGGGCACGCGAGGCCGAGCGGATCGACGCGCGTCTTGTTGAGCGTCAGGCGGTTGTTCGGATCCGGCAGCGGTTCGAGGCTGATCGACAGGTCGACGCCGTAGATCGCGCGCCGCCGGATTTCCTCGTCGAGTGCCTTGCCGACCAGGCCGAGCTTCAGCGCCTGCTGCGTCGCCGGCCCGACGCGCGAGATGTTGTTCAGGATCATCTTGTTCGCCGAATACTGTCCGCGGAAATCGCCGTCGCGCGGACCGACGATACAGCTGCTCTGCGCGGGGCCGCGGCCGAGCCACATCGGCTCGTTCGCGAGGAACGTGCAGTGGAAGCCCGAGTGATCCATCATGTTGCGGCCGACCTGGTCCGAGCCGTTCGCGATGCCGTGCGGATTGCGCTCGTTCGCGGCCAGCAGCAGCAGGCGCGGGGTCTCGATGCCGTTGCAGGCGAGCACGAACCGCTTGCCGCTCGCCTTGTGCGACTTGTGCGACGCGTCGTACCAATGCACGGCCGTCACGCGATTGTTCGCATCGGTGTCGATCTTGTAGACGACCGATTCGGCGAGCAACTTCGCACCCTTGCGCTCCGCGCGCTCGATGTGGTGGATGCCGTTGTACATCGCGCCGATCGGGCAAATCGGCTGGCAGTTGTTGTTGCCGCAGCAGGTCGGGCGGCCCTGCCACGGCCGCGTGCTGCGCGCCTGCGGAATCGGGATCGACCGGTAGCCGTGCGCGTTGACGATTTCGGCGAAGCGCCGGTCGCCATGCCCCCACGGCACCATGTCCATCGGATACGGGCGGCTGCGTTGCGACGGCGACTGCATCGCCGGGTCGCTCGGCCCGGCAACGCCCATCTCGTCTTCCGCACGGCAGTAGTACGGCTCGAGTTCCTCATAGGCGATCGGCCAGTCGCGACCGACGCCATACGTCGACTTCATCCGGAAATCGACCGGCAGATGCCGCCAGCTCGACGCGGCCCAGTGCCAGGTCGTGCCGCCGACCGTGCGCAGGTAGCCCTGCTGGAAACTCTGGCCGTCCGGGCCGCTCAGGCCGACGTAGTTGTTCTTCGGGAAATACAGCGGGGCCGGCGCATTCGGCGCCTGCGGGTAGAGCCCCTGGAAGTCGGAGCCGACGCGATTGTCGAACGGCATGTTGCGCCAGTTCTCGACCGCCTGCCCACGCTCGATGCGCAGGCCGGATTCGAGGATCAGCACCGAGTGGCCCTGGCTCACCAGCTGGTCGGCGATCAAGCCGCCCACCACGCCGGATCCCACGATCACGACGTCGGCCGACACGTCGCCGTTCGATTCAAATACAGGAGTTTTCATGAGATTCAGGCGTGCGTTTGCGGGTGCTGTGAAGTGGCTGACGCGACTGCTTTGCGCGGCGGCGCGACATCGGCCGGCGGCGGTTCGGCGGTCCACCACAGCGGGCCGTTCGAACAGTAGGTCGGCGCGCTCATCCCGTCGTGGACGGTGCCGTACATCAGCGCATCCGCATACGTGACCATCACGGCCTTCTGGCCATGACCGACGGTGCCCGTGTACCACGCGGCGACGATCGCGAGCGCGGTGTCGTGCAGGCCCGCGCCATCGGCATCGGCCAGCAGTTGCGCCGGGGTCTGCCCGGCGCGCATGCGTTGCGCCAGCGCGGCCGCCCGCGCGGCAAAACCGGCGTCCGTGCGGTGGAACGCATCGATGAGGCGTCTGGCCGTCATCGGGTCGAGATTCGTGTGGCCTGTCAGTGCTTGCGACAGTGCGAGAAAGGTCTTGGCGTCGAGCGACGGCTGCTGCGCGAATGCGTATCCGGGCGCGGCGGTGAGCAGCCCGACTTGCGTCAGTGCTGCCGCCATCACTTTCAGGGCTGCTCGCCGGGTAATGCCGGCGCGCGCGATGACGCGCGTGTCATGATCGTTAGGGGCCATGTCGTTATCGTCTTTTTGGCGAGAGGTTGCTCGCAGGCTTTCTTGCAAATAATCGGCGACGGGAGTCGCTCCGCGCGAAACAACGGAATGCCTCCCCCACCGGCAGTGCGTAACCCGTCCGACAGCACCGGCAAACGACCATGACCGGCTGAACCAAGTATTGCACATGCCATGCAATGCGAATTTTTATCTGGCCGGATTATGCATAATCCGGCCAGCGAATGGAACCGGTTCCATTTTTGCATCCAGCAACCGGTTCAAATTTTCATCGCGATGGGGGGAAGTGTAGCGATATCGATCGAATCGCGTATTTTCGCGACCGAGTCGAGCGGTCAATCACGGCTGACGCGGGGCGAATCCATCGGGCCGCAGTCGGCCTCGGATACGCGCAAAACCAAATGAAATTAAAACGTCAGGTTTTTATTATTATTTTGAAAGAATAATCGGCTTATAAACTGCCGGCCTGTAGTGCGGCGATTTACCGGACTGCCGCCGCACCCGCGGCCGCGATCACGCTATCCTGCACGCCCGCGCCACCGCTGGTCCCGATTGCACCGATCAGTTGCCCGCCCACCACGATCGGAATACCGCCCTCTCCCGCGAGAATGCCCGGGATGCTGAGGTTGCCGGTCGCGCCGCCGTTGTTGATCGCGTTCTGCATGTCCTTGGTCTGCCTGCGGAAACGCACCGATGCCCGCGCCTTGGCTTCCGCAATATCGGTGGATGCGAGTTGCGTCCCATCCATTTTGTCGCACGAGACCAGATTCCCGCCGCTGTCGACGACGGCGATCGCGTATTTCCAGTTGCGGTGTCGGGCCTCTGCTTCGGCGGCCGCCATCGCCGTGCGCGCCTGTGCCAGCGTGATGGGCGGACCGTACGGGATGTCATACGGCAATTGTTCGGGAATCGGTGCCGGCGCGGGGGATTGTGCGGCTGCATGGGCCGTGAAAATGGCGCTGGCCACGATGAAGAGACGGGATTTCTTCGAAAGCATGAGAGAGGGTTCCAGAAAGGCTCGACGAGGCTGATTGGCTCGGCGAATGGTTGATCTTGCTTGCGTCACAAACGGAGTGCCTCGTCAGTATGGTCACCGCAAGGCTCCCCATTCGGGAATGGCAGCTGATTACTCAGGATATGACGCAGGCCCGTGATCGAGGTTGGAAGGTGACGCTGGCCGCGCAAGATTGCCACGGTGGAGATGATCCTGAGAAACGGCAGGAACGGGTGCAACAACGTGTTTTGATTGCTACAGATCCGAATACTATCCGACAGCCAATGACAGTGCGCCCGAGACCGAGGGCGCTACCGATGGTCAGCCAGACTTTCGACATCCTGTTGCCAGGCCTGGCATTTCATTGAGGACGGCGACGACGCAATCGCATGCACGGATACGGATTCGTCGATGGCGTGGTTGTAACGGCGGTCGGCGAGCAGCCCCCGCCGGCCCGGTCAGGCACCTTCGACCAGCACGGCCCGAAAGCGTGCGCCCTTGAAGCGATGCTGGACGGCGCTCTGGTATTCCGGGCTGTCGTACCACGCGCGCGCGGCGTCCCTGGACGGAAACTCGACGATCACCACGCCCTCCGGGCCGTCGCCCTCGAGCGTTTCCTGCGGGCCATACGCGGCCAGCACCTTCACCGGGTGGCCGGTCAGCGTCGCGCCAACCTTGCTCTGGTAGATGTCGAGTTCCTGCTGATCCTGCGTGCTTTCACGCGTGAAGACGATATAGGTCGCCAAGATTGCACTCCTGATGCGGTTAGAGAATGACTGGACGATCCGGAAACGTCCGTCCGCCAACGACATTCATCCTAACGATGCGGGGCGCTTTCTCGTATCCCCCTTGCATCCAACTCAGTATTCGAGCCGCATTAACAATGGATGCCACCGCTCGGTCGGGCGCGTGGCGCGGCGGCTGCATCTTGCGTCGACAGTTGCCCCAAAAAAACACCCCTCAAAGAGGGGTGCTTGGGCCGGATCGCGGCGCGGCCTCAGCCACTTGCCAGTTAGCTGGGGGAAATCATCGCCCGTCTCCGGAGCCGTCGATACGAAGCATCACGCTCACCCGACCCGCGCTTCTCCCTCGCACTCGGCTTCCCCCTCATCCGAACCCGTCCGCGCCAGCACGGGCTTGAGTGCGTGCCCGGTATGGCTGGCGCTCACCTGCACGAGCGCTTCCGGCGGCGCCGCTGCGACGATCGTGCCGCCGCCCACCCCGCCTTCCGGCCCGAGATCGATGATCCAGTCGGCTTCCGCGATCACGTCGAGGTCATGCTCGATCACGACGACGCTGTGCCCCGCATCGACGAGCCGGTGCAGCACGCGGATCAGCTTCGCGACGTCGGCCATGTGCAGGCCGACCGTCGGTTCATCGAGCACGTACAGCGTGTGCGGCGCCTTCTGGCCGCGCCGCGTGATGTCGTCGCGCACCTTCGTCAGCTCGGTGACGAGCTTGATGCGCTGCGCCTCGCCGCCCGACAGCGTCGGCGACGGCTGGCCGAGCGTCAGGTAGCCGAGGCCGACATCCTTCATCAGTTGCAGCGGATGCGCGATGTTCGAGATCGGCGCGAAGAACTCCACCGCCTCGTCGATCTCCATCGTCAGCACGTCACCGATGTTCCGGCCGCGCCACGTGACGGCGAGCGTTTCGGGGTTGAAGCGCTGCCCGTGACACACATCGCACGGCACCTTCACGTCGGGCAGGAAGCTCATGCCGATCGTGCGCACGCCTTGCCCTTCGCATGCGGGGCAGCGCCCGTCGCCGGTATTGAACGAGAAACGCGACGCCGTGTAGCCGCGCGCCCGTGCCTCCAGCGTATCGGCAAACAGCTTGCGGATCGTGTCCCACACGCCGATATAGGTGGCCGGGCACGAGCGCGGGGTCTTGCCGATCGGCGTCTGGTCGACTTCCAGCACGCGATCGATCTGCTCCCAGCCGCTCAGCGACTCGCAGCCCTGCCACGCATGCGTGACGTTCAGCGACGGCCGCGGTGCGCTGCGCGCCAGCACGCTCGAACGGCGGTTGGTGGCCGGCGCGTCCTGCTGCGCAGCCTTGCGTGCGCGCCGCGTGGCCGGCGACGACAGCACCGAGCGGCCGACCGCATCGAGCAGGTTCGTCATCAGCACGTCGCGCGCGAGCGTCGACTTGCCCGAGCCGCTCACGCCCGTGACCGCGACGAGCCGCGCGAGCGGAATGCCGACCGTGACGTCGCGCAGGTTGTGCAGCCGTGCGCCATGCACGGTCAGCCACGCATCCGGCACCGCGGCACCGCCCTTCTTGCCCGGCAAACTCACGCTGCGGCGCGGCTGCAGCGGGTGCGTCATCGGCTGCGCGAGCAGGCGCCCGGTTACCGAATCGGACTGCGCGGCCAGATCCGCGACCGCGCCCTGCGCGACCAGCGTGCCGCCACGCTTGCCCGCGCCCGGGCCGACGTCGATGATGTGATCGGCGCGGCGGATCGTGTCCTCGTCATGCTCGACGACGACGAGCGTATTGCCCTTGTCGCCGAGCTTGCGCAGCGCGTCCAGCAGGATCTGGTTGTCGCGCGGATGCAGGCCGATCGTCGGTTCGTCGAGCACGTAGCAGACCCCCTGCAGGTTGCTGCCGAGCTGCGCGGCGAGCCGGATGCGCTGCGCTTCGCCGCCCGACAGGCTCGGCGCCGCGCGATCGAGGCTCAGGTAGCCGAGCCCGACTTCCTCCAGAAACGCGAGGCGGCTGCCGATCTCGCTGACGATGTCGCGCGCGATCTGCGCGTCGCGGCCCGTCAGTTCCAGCCCGTCGATCCAGCGACGCGTGTCGGACACCGTCCATTGCGCGACCTCGACGATCGGATGCGCGTCGAACGTGACCGCGCGCGCGGACGGGTTCAGCCGCGTGCCGTGGCAATCCGGGCACGGCTCGTTGCCGACGCCTTCCGGCTCCTGCTCGTCGGACGGCAGCGTCTGCTCGCGGCCGCGGCCGTCCTCGGCGAGCACCGTGTCGTCGTACGCGGCGCGCTGTTCGCGCGTGAGCGTGACGCCGGTGCCGACGCAGGTCGTGCACCAGCCATGCTTGCTGTTGTACGAGAACATCCGCGGGTCCAGCTCCGGGTAGCTCGTGCCGCACACCGGGCACGCGCGCTTGACCGACAGCACCTTGACCGTGCCGACGCGCGCGGTCGAATGATCGTTCTGCATCGCATCGTGCAACCCGTCGAGCGGCGCCAGCAGATGCATCACGCCCTTGCCGAGCTCGAGCGTCTCGTCGAGCACGCGGCGCAATTCGGCTTCGTTATCGGGCGACACGACGATATCGGCGACCGGCAGCTCGATCGTGTGCTCGCGGAAGCGGTCGAGCTTCGGCCACGGATCGACCGGCACGAACTCGCCATCGACCCGCAGATGCGTGCTGCCGCGCGCCTTTGCCCACTTCGCAAGATCCGTATACACGCCCTTGCGGTTGACGACGAGCGGCGCAAGCAGCCCGACGTGCTCGTCGCGATGGTCGCGCAGCAACTGCGCGGCGATCGATTCGACCGATTGCGACGTAACCGGCGTGCCGTCGTGGATGCAATGCTGCAGCCCGAGCTTCACGTACAGCAGCCGCAGGAAGTGCCAGACCTCGGACGTGGTCGCGACCGTGCTCTTGCGCCCGCCGCGCGACAGCCGCTGCTCGATCGCGACGGTCGGCGGAATGCCGTACACCGCGTCGACTTCCGGGCGGCCGGCCGGCTGCACGATCGAGCGCGCGTACGCGTTCAGCGATTCGAGGTAACGGCGCTGGCCTTCGTGGAACAGGATGTCGAACGCGAGCGTCGACTTGCCGGAACCCGACACGCCGGTGATCACGTTGAACTTGCCGTGTGGAATATCGACGTCGAGTGCCTTCAGGTTGTGCTCGCGCGCGTTGACGATCCGCACGACGTCCTCGCCTTCGATCGCACGCCGCTCGCGCGCCGCGTTCAGCACGGCCTGCAACGGCTTGCCTTCGTCGGCGAGCGCCAGCTCGGCGTCCATCGCGCGGTCGTACTGCAGCAGCGCCACGCCGGTATGCGATGCGGCGCAGGCTTTCACGTCATCCGGCGTGCCCGCGCACAGCACGAGACCGCCGCCGTCGCCGCCCTCCGGGCCGAGATCGATCAGCCAGTCGGCTGCGCGGATCACGTCGAGGTTGTGCTCGATCACGATCAGCGAATGGCCGGCCGCGAGCAGCTTGCCGAACGCCTGCATCAGCTTCGCGATGTCGTCGAAGTGCAACCCGGTGGTCGGTTCGTCGAACATGAACAGCTTCGCCCGCGCGATACGTGCCTCTTCCGTGACGACCCGGCGCCCGTTGACGGCCGCCGCCGATTCGGCGAGGAAGCCGGCCAGTTTCAGGCGCTGCGCTTCGCCGCCCGACAGCGTCGGCACCGGCTGGCCGAGCTTCACGTATTCGAGGCCGACGTCGACGATCGGCTGCAGCACGCGCAGCACCTCGGCGTCGGTCGCGAAGAACGCGGCCGCTTCGCTGACGGTGAGATCCAGCACGTCGGCGATGCTCAGCGCGCGGCCGTTGCGCTCGATGCGCACTTCGAGAATCTCGGCACGATAGCGGCTGCCGTCGCAGTCCGGGCAGCGCAGGTAGACATCGCTCAGGAACTGCATCTCGATGTGCTCGAAGCCCGAGCCGCCGCAGGTCGGGCAACGGCCGTCGCCCGAGTTGAAGCTGAACGTGCCGGCGCCGTAGCCGCGTTGCAGCGCGAGCGGCGCCTTCGCGAACAGCTTGCGGATCTCGTCGAACGCGCCGACGTAGCTTGCCGGGTTCGAGCGCGTGGTCTTGCCGATCGGCGACTGGTCGACGAACACGACGTCGCCCACCTGGTCGGCGCCCGTGAGGCTGCGGAACGCGCCCGGCGACTCGGTCGCCTTGCCGTGATGCCGCGCCATCGCGGGATAGAGCACGTCCTGCAGCAGCGTGGACTTGCCGGACCCTGACACGCCCGTCACGCAGACGAGCCGTTGCAGCGGAATCTCGACCGTCACGTCGCGCAGGTTGTGTTCGCTTGCCCCTTCGAGCACGATGCGCGACGTGTTCGCGTCGACCACCCGGCGCGCCCAGTTCGACGCGTGCGCGACATGCTTGCGGCCGCCGAGATACTCGCCCGTCAGCGTGTGCGCCGACCGGATGTCGCCCGGCGTGCCGTCGTAGACGATCGTGCCGCCACGCTCGCCCGGGCCGGGCCCCATGTCGATCAGCCGGTCGGCCGCGAGCATCACCGACGGATCGTGTTCGACCACGACCAGCGTATTGCCCGCGTCGCGCAGCCGCTGCATCGCTTCGACGATCCGTGTGAGATCGCGCGGATGCAGCCCGATGCTCGGTTCGTCGAGCACGAACAGGGTTTTCGTGAGCGACGTGCCGAGTGCCGTCGTCAGGTTGATCCGCTGCACCTCGCCGCCCGACAGCGTGCGGCTCTGCCGGTCGAGCGTCAGGTAGCCGAGCCCCACGTCGCACAGGTATTTCAGGCGCGTGCGCACCTCGGCGAGCAGCAGCTTCAACGCATCGTCGAGCAGCGCGCTCGGCAAGCTTATGTCATCGAAGAAGCGGCGAATGCGCTCGATCGGCAGCAGCATCAAGTCGTGCACGGTCAGGCCCGGCAGCGCTTCGAGCTGCGCACGGCTCCAGTCGACGCCGCGCGGCATGAAGCGGCTGGCCGGCGCAAGCACGCCGTCGGCGTTCTCTTTCGAGCCGAGCCGCCATTGCAACGATTCCGTTTTCAGGCGCGCGCCGCCGCACACGTCGCACGGCGTGTAGCTGCGGTATTTCGACAGCAGCACGCGGATATGCATCTTGTACGCCTTCGACTCGAGATAGCCGAAGAAGCGCTTCACGCCGTACCACTGGCTCTGCCACTTGCCGTTCCAGTCCGGCGAACCGTTGACGACCCAGTCGCGCTCGGCGTCCGACAACTCGGCCCAAGGCGTGTCGCGCGGGATGCCGGCTTTCGCCGCGTAGCGCATCAGGTCGTCCTGGCACTCCTTCCAGGCCGGTGTCTGCATCGGCTTGATCGCGCCGCCGCGCAGCGTCTTGCGCGCGTCGGGGATCACGAGGCCGAGATCGACGCCGATCACGCGGCCGAAGCCGCGGCAGGTTTCGCACGCGCCGTACGCCGAATTGAACGAGAACAACGCCGCCTGCGGCTCCGCGTAGCGCAGGTCGCTGTCGGGATCGTGAAGCCCGGTGGAGAAACGCCACACCTGCGGCTCGGCGGCCGCGCCATCCGCCTGCTCCGGCTCCGCCGCGAGCACGTACACGTTCACGCGGCCGCCGCCGCGTTTCAGCGACGCCTCGATCGCCTCGACGACGCGCACCTTGTCGGTGTTCTGCACGCGGAAGCGGTCGGCCACCACGTCGAGCACCTTGCGCGGCCCGGTGGCCGACGCGACCTCGCGCTGCGCCTGCACGCGCGTATAGCCGCTCGCGGACAACCACTGCGCGATTTCTTCGTCGGACACCGTTTCCGGCAATTCGACCGGAAACGTGACGACGACGCGCGGATCGTCCGCCTGCGTGCGCGCGACGAGCTCCGCGTAGATCGTCTCCGGCGTATCGTGCCGCACCTGCCGTGCGGTCTGGCGGTCGAACAGCTCGGCCGCGCGAGCATACAGCAGCTTCAGGTGATCGTTCAGCTCGGTCATCGTGCCGACGGTCGAGCGCGAACTGCGCACCGGGTTGGTCTGGTCGATCGCGATCGCGGGCGGTACGCCGTCGACGCGCTCGACCTGCGGGCGGTCCATCCGGTCGAGGAACTGCCGCGCGTACGCGCTGAACGTCTCGACGTAGCGCCGCTGGCCTTCCGCGTACAGCGTATCGAACACGAGACTCGACTTGCCGGAGCCCGACGGGCCGGTGACGACCGTCATCTCGCCGGTGCGCAGGTCGAGGTCGAGATTCTTGAGGTTGTGCTGACGTGCTCCGCGAATGCGGATCAGATTGCTGGATGACAATTTGCCTGCCCGTCTGAATGAGTTAGCCAGAGTTCACGGTGCCGGAACGCTGCGGCGGATGCCCGCAGGCGCGGCGCGCGGGCCGCAAGGTTGTACCCGTGCGGCTCGATTTCGTCGGACACTATACTGTATATTCATACAGTTTTCCATGACGACCCTGGGGGCGTCATGGGCAGGCGGCTGGCTGTCGTGATTTACTTCGCCTGGAACGCGGTTCGCTCAAGCCGGAACCCGGTTTGGACGTCGCGCATGCTCGATGCGCTCGCGGTCCGCCATCCCTGGCTTGACCCGTTTGACGACGGAAACGAAACACCCGCGCTGCGGCGGTCACGCCCATTCCCGGATACTGGATAGCTCATGACGAACCGCTTTCACGTCAAATCCGGGCGCGCTGCACTGGCGACCGAAGTCGTCGGTCGTGGCGCCCCGATTGTGTTTCTGCACGCACGCGTCGCGGACCGCCGGATGTGGGACCGCCAGATGCGCGAAATCGGCGCGAATCTCCAGGCCGTTGCCTACGATCGGCGAGGCTTTGGAGAAACAGCTGCTGAAGCAGAGGCTCATTCTTCCGTCGAGGATCTGATCGCCGTTATCGAGTCGGCGACAGACGGCTCTCCTGCAATACTGGTGGCCTGCTCGCAAGGAGGCGGAATAGCACTCGACGCAGCGCTTCGATATCCGTCACGTGTTCGCGCGCTTGTTCTGGTTGCGCCGAGTGTGACCGGCGCGCCAAAACTAACCCATGCGGCGCAGGTTGACGATTTGATCGCCCATTTAGCAGACGCTGAGGCCAACGGCCATATTGACGAAGCCATTGCAATACGCGCGAGTCTGTGGCTCGACGGCCCGCTTCAGCGCGAAGGGCGCGTCACAGGTGAGGCTCGCGCGCTGTTTGACGAGATGAACGCTGTCGCGCTCGGTTTGCCCCCGGCGGGCATGAACGCGGATGCTCCGATTGCATATGGGCGCCTGGCGGAAATTTCCGTCCCGACCTTGGTGATGTGCGGTGATCTTGACCTTCCCGGCATACAGGAGCGCAGTCGTTACGTCGCGAATACCCTGTCTGGCGGCATCTTCCACCCCATAACAAGTACCGCCCATTTGCCGAGCCTCGAGCGGCCTCGCGAGGTCACGGGCAAGATCGTGGATTTCATCGGATCACTGTAATTGTCCGGGAATCGCGGAGGGTGCGAAACGCTGACGAAGATTCCGATTTCCATACTTCGAATTTCCCGTTGCGGCCCGTATCCGAAGTTTCGTGGCTCCCGGTGCAGTTCCGCTTTCCCGCTTTCGTCCTACACTTCACGGGTTGCTTTTAACCGAAGCGTTGCAATGAACATCGATTTTGACGTCGTCTGCGACAATCAGGGCCACTATTCGAATGGCCCGCATGCCCATCCTTGCGACATGCTGTTTGTCCCGCTCGACGGCATCTTCTCGGTGTCATCGCCACGCCAGGCGCGCGGCGAGGTGCTGGCGAGCGGGAGTCTCTGGTTCGTTCCCGAACGGCACATCCATCACGTATCCGCAACGCCCGGACAGCGCCATCTCTGCTACTACCTGAACATCGACAGCCTGATGCCGCGGGTCAATGCGGATCTGCGCTCGCCGATACGACATTCGGAGAAATGGGGAGCGTCGCTGCTCCTCTCCGACCTGCTGCGCGTGCGTGCGCATCTCGCGCGAAAATCCGGCCCGCTTCTCGGGCCGTACGAACTCGACCTGCTCATTCTGCAGGAGGCCGGTCGCATCATGACGTCCGTCCTGCCGTCGCGCTCGCGCGAGCCGGCGGACATCGTGCGCGAGGTCAGGATTTACATCGGCGAGCACCTCGACGGCGATCTGTCCTGCACGACGCTCGCGCGTCAGTTCGGCACATCCGAGCGGACGCTGTCGAGATGGTTCCAGGCCGAACAGGGTCGCTCGATCGGCCAGTACGTACTCGATACACGCCTCGTCGAAGCGAAGCGCCTGCTCGTCTCGACCACCTTGCCGGTAGTCGACATCCAGAACACCGTGGGCTTCGCTTCGGCCCCTCATTTCGCCTACTCGATGCGCAAGGCCTTCGGCCTGTCGCCGCGACATCTGCGGCGCCGTGGCGCGGCCGAGTGGCAGGAAATCGACAGTCCTGGCCTGTCGACGACATAACGCATCGACGCTCCCCCTTACGCTCTGAATGCTGACGCTCGCGGCTCGACCGCCTCGCGAGCCCGCGTCAGCCGGAATTCGCATGAGCCTTGGAACGGAGTTGTCCGGTTGAAGTCAGCAGATTATCGGTGGTACGTGCTTGGCGTATCGACACTGACGCAACTGACCGCGGCGCTCGCGAGTCAGGGAATCGGTGTGTGGGGCACGTTCGCGCAGAAGACGTTCGGACTTTCGCTCGGCCAGATCGGCGGCCTCGCAACATTCTCGAACGTCGCCCCCATTCTCGGCCTCGCACTCGTCGGGCGCGTGCTGGATCAATACGGAGAGCGCTGGCCCGTCGTCCTCGGCCTGGCGATATTGAGCGTCGCGATGACGCTCGTTGCGCTGTCCTCCGGCTATGGGGGGCTGGTCGCCGGCATGCTGATGATCGGCGTCGGCTACAGCCCGGTTCAGCCGGGCGGCAGCCGGGCGATCTATCACTGGTTTCCGCCCGGCGAGCGCGGGCTCGCGATGGGTATCAGGCAGGCTGCGCTTCCGCTTGGCGGCGCACTGGCGGCGGCGCTCTTCCCCGCACTGCTCATCCACACGGACTGGGCGCGCGCGATGCTCGGCGCGAGCGCCGTGCTCGCGACATCCGCGATCGTGTACGGCGCCGTTTTCCGAAACTCGCCCCGCCACGCACAGCGTGCATCCGCGTCGGCCCGGCGTGGCCTGATGCCCCATCTCCGCGACGCCGGATTCCGGCGAATCTCCGTCGTCGGCGCAGTGCTCGTCGGCGCGCAAACCGCGATCTCGATTTTCTGGGCGATCTTCGCGGAGCGTCGTTTCGGTTATTCGCCGACCGATGCCGCGTGGGTGCTGTTCATCGTGCAGTTGAGCGGCTCGGTAGGCCGGATCGCGTTGTCGGCCATCAGCGATCGCGTCGCCGACGGTAAGCGCCGGCTCGTCACGCTGTGTCTCGGCGCGACGCCCGTTGCGCTGGTCACCGCGGCTTCGCTTCCAGCGCATTCGGCACCTTGGGTCGTCGGCGCGTTCTCGGCGCTGATCGGCGTGTGCTGTTTCGGCTGGTACGGACCCTGGGTGGTCTGGCTGTCGGACAGCGCAGAGGATGGGCAAGTCGGTGAAGTGCTCGGTGCGGCGATGGCCATCAACCAGATTGCGATTGCGTCCGTTCCCGCGATGTTCGGTTTCGTCTCCGACATCGTGCCCGCCCCTGCACTACCGTGGTACTGCATCTCCGGTCTGCTCGGTCTCGCTTTCGCCTGGACGTTTCGGGCATCGTTGAAGGCACGCGGCGCATCGCCTGCCGGCGGCAGCACCGATACGGGGAATGCGAGGAAGTGCCAGCCGTTGCGGTGACGCGACCTGAAGGCGCGACGCGCGCACGCAAGTCACTCGCTCATGCGCACTGTGATCGACATTGCCGTGTGGCAGTGTTCCGGTGTGAAAGCGATCTCGGGAGACAGGGAATGTCGACGACGAATCATGGACAGTCTCACGCCCCTGAAAGAAATCCGGCAAACCATCCTGCATGCAAGTGGAATCAGGCCATCCCTCCTTCGCTACGCCTTTTTCGTATAAGTGTTGCACCAGCCTTTCGCATTGACCTGCTTGCCGCCGAAAATCGCGCACGGCCCCGTCGTGGCGCCGGCCTTGCCCTGGAAGAACTGGCAGTTCGCACAGGCTTCGCCCGCCTGGAATTTCGGGTACTTCGCATGGTCGACCCGGCTGGCATCCGCCTTGTAGCCGAGGGCCACGGCGTTCGCGTCGGTTTCCTGCACGACACCGGCACCGGCATCCGCCGCCGCCGCGCGGCGTCCGACAGCGAGCGCGGAGGCGAGAACGGTGGTCACTGCAATAAAGCGTCGGCGTGAAAACTTCATGGGGTCCTCCCTTCAGGTTTGCGTGAACGGATGTCCGGGAAGCGTCGTCCGCTCCGAAACAGCGTCCGCCGATGGCGCACGTATCGTGCCCATCGCGATGCGAGGCGCCCGTCGGCCAACGCACGGCCGGCGAAGCCATCAGCGAAAGAACAACTCCCGCATCCCGAACGTGTGATGCGCTTCCGCCGCCATCAGCACCATGAGCACCAGCAGGCACAGCGGCGGGATCAGGATCGCGTACACCAGCGCCAGCCGCTCCCACATCATGTGCATGAAGATCGACACGATCAGCCCGGCCTTGGCGATCATCAGCACGACGATCAGCACCCAGCGCATCAGGCCCTGCACGTTGAAGTAGTCGACCAGGTACGAGAACGTGCTCAGCACGAACAGCAGGCCCCAGATCTTCAGGTAGAGGCCGATCGGATGCTGCTGGCCGTGCGCGGCGTCGGGTCGATCGGCGGGATCGGTGTGCTCCATGGCTGCCTCACCACAAATAGAACAGCGCGAAGATGAACACCCACACCAGGTCGACGAAGTGCCAGTACAGGCCGGCAATCTCGACGATCTGAAAGTTGCCGTGTTCGGTAAACCCCGGCTGCAGGATCTTGCGTGCGATCAGCAGCAGGTAGATCACGCCGCAGGTCACGTGAAAACCGTGGAACCCGGTGATCGTGAAGAAGCACGCGCCGAACTGCGCCGCGCCGAGCGGGTTGCCCCACGGGCGGATCCCTTCACGAAAGATCAGGTTGCTCCATTCGAACGCCTGCAGCGACAGGAAGGTCGCGCCCAGCAGCGCGGTCGCCAGCAACAGCGCGGCGGCGGGCCGTGCGTTGCGCCGGTAGCCGAAGTTGACGGCCATCGCCATGGTGCCGCTGCTGCTGATCAGCGTGAACGTCATGATCGCAATCAGCAGCAACGGCACCTCCACGCCGCCCACGGTGAGCCCGAACACCTTCGCGGTATCGGGCCACGGCGCCGTGGTCGACATGCGCACCGTCATGTAGCCGATCAGGAAGCTGCTGAAGATGAAGGTGTCCGACAGCAGGAAAATCCACATCATCGCCTTGCCCCACGGCACCCGGAAGGCTTCGCGGTCGGACGACCAGTCCGTGACGATGCCGCGCCAGCCATCGGGCCGCGCGTCGGCGGACGAGGCCGCAGGCGATTCGGCCGCGGATTCGGTATGGACCGTGGGCGCGGTCATGGCGCGGCTCCATACAGCGGCCCGCAGATCGCGGCGACAATCCCGGGGGTCAGCCACCACATCGCCGCCAGCAGCACGAGCCAGACGGCGAGCAGAAAATGCCAGTAGAGCGCGCACAGCGCGATGGCCCGTTGGGCCCGGAACGGGTCCGTGCGCCGGAGCTGCGCCATCGTCACGCCCCACGCCACCAGCCCGCCCAGCACATGCACCCCGTGCAGGCCGGTGAGCAGGTAGAGGAAGCTGTTGGACGGATTGACGGTGACGGTCTCCCCGGCCGCCGCCAACGTGTGCCACGCAGTCAGTTGCCCGATCACGAACACGGCCGCCAGCACGCCGCCGGCTAGCAGCCACACCGTGCGGAACAGGCCTATCCGCCGGGCACGCTGCATCGCGATGCTGGCCAGCGCCAGCGCGCCGGTGTTCCACCACAGCAGCGCCGGATGCGGGATCGGCTGCCAGTCGGATTCCCGCATGCGCATCGCATAGGCGAGCAGCAGCAGCGAAAACAACGTCGTGACCACCGCCATGAACACGGCCAGCCCCGTGCGCCCCGCATTCGGCAAGCCGGGTGGCGCATCGGGAACGAAGGGGCGCGGCAGCGTGGTCATTCGCGGGCCTCGCCGGGGTGCAGCGTCGGGTGGGCCGCTTCAGGTTCGGGCGCGGTCGCCGGCGGCTGGTTCTGCGGCACGAAGTCTTCCTCCTGCCCCGGCGGGCTGTATTCGTATGCCCAGCGGTAGACGACAGGAAGCGCCGCGCCCCAGTTGCCGTGCACGGGCGGCGTTTGCGGCGTCTGCCATTCGAGCGTGGTGGCCCGCCACGGGTTGCCGTCGGCACGCCGGCCGCGCACGAGGCTCCACGCCAGGTTGAACAGGAACAGCAGCTGCGCCGCCGCGACGATCAGCGCGACGATCGTGATGAACGTGTTGAGCGTCTGCGCCGAATGCGGAATGAAGCTGTAGCCCTGATACGCGTAATACCGCCGCGGCATGCCGAGGATGCCGAGATAGTGCATCGGGAAGTAGATCGCATAGGTGCCGACAAAGGTGATCCAGAAATGCGCGCGCCCGAGCGTGTCGTCGAGCATGCGGCCGGTCACCTTCGGGTACCAGTGGTAGAGGCCGCCGAACACCACCAGGATCGGCGACACGGCCATCACCATATGGAAGTGCGCGACCACGAAATACGTGTTCGACAGCGGGATGTCGACGCTCACGTTGCCGAGGTAGAGCCCAGTCAGCCCGCCCAGCACGAAGGTGCTGATGAAGCCGATCGCGAACAGCATCGGCACGGTCAGGTGGATATCGCCGCGCCACAGCGTCAGCACCCAGTTGTAGACCTTGAGGGCGGTCGGGACGGCGATGATCAGCGTGGTGGTGGCGAAGAAGAAGCCGAAGTACGGATTCATGCCGGCGATGAACATGTGGTGCGCCCAGACCACGAAGCTCAGCGCGCCGATGATGACGATGGCCCACACCATCATCCGGTAGCCGAAGATGCTCTTGCGCGCGTGCGTGCTGATGAGATCCGACGCGATGCCGAAGGCCGGCAGCGCGACGATGTAGACCTCCGGATGCCCGAAGAACCAGAACAGGTGCTGGAACAGCAGCGGGCTGCCGCCGGCATGCTTGAGCGTCTGCCCCATCGACACCACGGCCGGAATGAAGAAACTGGTGCCGAGCGTCCGGTCGAACAGCATCATCACCGCCGACACGAACAGCGCCGGAAACGCCAGCAGCGCCATGATGGTCGCGATGAAGATGCCCCACACCGTGAGCGGCATGCGCATCAGCGTCATGCCGCGCGTGCGTGCCTGCAGCGTGGTGGTCACGTAATTCAGGCCGCCCATCGTGGCCGCGACGATGAAGATCGCCAGCGACACGAGCATCAGCACGATGCCCCATTCCACGCCCGGCGTGCCCGGCAGGATCGCCTGCGGCGGATACAGCGTCCAGCCCGCGCCGGTCGGCCCGCCCGGCACGAAGAAGCTCGCCACCAGCACCAGCACGGCCAGCAGGTAGACCCAGTAGCTCAGCATGTTGAGAAACGGGAACACCATGTCGCGCGCGCCCAGCATCAACGGGATCAGGTAGTTGCCGAAACCGCCCAGGAACAGCGCCGTCAGCAGGTAGATCACCATGATCATCCCGTGCATGGTGACGAACTGGTAATAGTGGTTCGCGTCGATGAACGCGAACTTGCCCGGAAAGCCGAGCTGCAACCGCATCAGGTCCGACAAGACGAGGCCGACCAGGCCGATCGCGATGGCCGTCAGCGCGTACTGCACGGCGATCACCTTGTGGTCCTGGCTCCACACATAGCGGGTCCAGAAGCTGTGCGGGACGTGGTCGGTGTGCGCATAGGTCATGGCATCTGCTCCGCTACGGCTGGGCCGCGGTACTGGCGGGCGGCGTCCCGCCCTGCGCCTTGATATAGGCCACCAGCGCGGTCAGTTCCTGCTCGCTCAGGTCGAAGTGCGGCATGATCGGCGAGAAGCCCTTCACGACGCGGGCCGTCGGATTGCGGATGAACGCGCGCAGATAGGCTTCGTCCACCTTCGCGGTGCTGCCGTCGGCCATCGTTTCGGTCTTGCCGTACAGGCCCTTCCAGGTCGGGCCGACGAGCGGGCTGCCGTCCACGGTATGACAGGCGACGCAACCCTTGCCCGCCGCGAGCGTCTTGCCCAGGTTGACAAGCGCCTGCGCGCTGCCGCCGGCAGCCGCGGGTGCGGCCTGCACGTGGGCCAGCTGCTGCTGCGCGAACGTGGTCTGCTGCGCCAGCCAGCGCGAGAACGCGGCTTCGTCTTCCACCACCACCACGCCGCGCATGCTGGAGTGCCCGATCCCGCAGAGCTGCGCGCACAGGATGTCGTAGCGCCCCGCCTTGGTCGGCGTGAACCAGAAGGTGGTCACCATGCCCGGCACCATGTTCATGCGTGCGCGGAACGGCGGAACGTAGAAGTCGTGCAGCACGTCGCGCGACCGCGTCAGGACCTGGATCGGCCGGTTGAGCGGCAGGTGCACCTCGGGTGTCTCGATCAGGTAGTTGTCACGGCCGTTGGGGTCGGCGGGGTTCAGGCCGAACGGATTGTCGTTGCTGATGTAGCGCACGTCCGTCGTGCCCAGCTTGCCGCCGGGGCCGGCGAAGCGGAAGCGCCATTGCCATTGCTGGCCGAGCACTTCCATCTGCAGCACGTTGCGCGGCGGCCGGATATAGTCCGCGTAGACGAACAGCCCCGGCGCCAGCAACGCCGCCACGCCGACGGCGGTCAAGCCGATCAGCCACCATTCCAGCTTCCGGTTATGCGGTTCGTAGGCCGCGCGATGCCCGCTGCGGTGGCGATAGCGCACCAGTGCGACCACGATGAACAGGTTGATGGCGATGAAGAATGCACCGGTGATGACGAGCGTGATCGTCAGCATGTCGTCCATGCGCACCCAGTTCGACGCGATCGGCGTGATCCACCACGGACTGGCAAAGTGAAACCCCACCGCCAACAGGATGATCAGGACCAGGGCAATCGCAAGGGCCATAGGCCGCCTCGCTGCGTGTCACTCGCCGGAGCCGCGAACGCGCGCTCCAGGCGTCAACGTGCCGCCTTGCCGTCTTTCGTCTTGTTATTTTGGCGGCAGTCTGCCAGGACCGATTCGTCTGGCGTTGCAGGCGGCTCTAAAGAAAAGGTAGTTCGCTCCTCCCTATCGCGCAAGACAGTGGAAGCGCGAAGCGCGCCCCGGTACGAGCCGCGAGAATGACGGTTTCGAGTGGTTCCTTCACGTGCGGCAATGCCATGCGAAACGACCACCTTCGGCGTCAGTTGCCGAGGCGGTCATCGCTTGATGGGCACCGGTTATTCAAGGCCGGCGCGTCGGGAACAAAACGCCGCGTCAGTCCGCCGCGTTCTGCCTGCGTCGCCGTTCCAGCATGCCGTAGGTGACAGCCGCCACCACGCCGAACAGCAGGTTGGCCAGCAACGGTCCGGAACCGCGTTCCGAGATGAACCACGGGAACACGGCCGTCATCACGTAGAAGTTCCACCCATACGCGACGAGCCCGAACGCCAGCCCGATGACCGCCTCCATGCCCACGCTCGAATCGAAGCGGAACGGCGCCATGATCGCGGCGAGGATCATCCCCATGATCGCGCCGAGCACGTAGTGCAGAAACAGCGCCAGCGCGACGATTTCGAGGTTGAATTGCGACATCTGACCGAGCGCGCTGCGGCCCATCACCATCGCCGCGATCTTGTGGGTCGGTTGCCACGGGCTTTCACCGATCACGAGGGTCGACCAGAAGAATTCCAGCGCGATCACCAGCGCACCGCCCGCAAGACCGGCCACGGCGGCGCAAAGCCAGTCGGGTGTGCGACGCTCCCAATGGTGTGATTGAATGTGCAGTTCCATACGACCTCCTTGCTGACGGTTCCACTTCAGCAATCATGTTCAGAAGGCACCACGCGCGTCGGGTCACGGCACGTCCCTCGCGCACTTCGTCATGGAAGACAGGACTCCTTATGCAAGGGTCAGAAGCCCTGCGCGGTGCCTCGCACCGCGACACGCCGCACCCCGTTCGGCATCGGCGTGTCGGCAGGCAGTGGGCGCGCGGTGTTGTTCTGTTGGTTCGCCGGTCAGGAACGACGCTGAGACGCCGTGACGCACGCAGCGCGCCATGCAGCAACGCCCGAGCCGCCCGCGTCGAGACGTCAGAGCCTGTCGCCCTGGGTCGCGGCAATGCGATAGCGCGCCCGGCGATGCGCGTCGACGCGCTCGAGCGTCGTGCGTGCCGGTATTCGCGTTTCAGGGGAAGATCGGTGTCGTAGGCTCCCCACCCTCCAGGTCGGCCGTCGGAAAATGCTGGGCGACCATCTGCTCGATTTCCTGCTCTCGCAATGGCGGTACATCGGCCATGATCAGGATCTGGCCTTCCTTGATCGCTTCACGAAATCGCTCGAGTCGCGCGTTCGGCTCGGCGATGCCGATCATCGCGGCCGTCCACGCGCCGAAGCCCGCCCCCATCACCGTCAATGCGACGACGGCGCCGCCCGCGATCACGAGCTCCGCAGGGGGGAACACCAACGCGACGAGGCCGATCAGCGCGCCCGTCGCGCCGCCGAATGCGACGCCGCGCTCCAGCGCATGCACGACATCGCTGCTCTGCAGCAACGATGCTTCGGGTAACTGATCGAGTGTGACGCTGTGATTCGCGAGAACGTGGATATGACGCCAGATGATGCGCGCGCGCAGCAAGTCATCGACGATTGCCTTCGCCATCGGCGTATCGGGTACGAGGAAATAAAGGCGTCTCATGTTGGCACCCCTTTTTGCCATCAACGACTCTTTTCATTTTATGTCAGCATTGGCGACGCGCCAGGTGCTTGCGGGTCAGTACCGACGCCGCATGCGCGACGCATGACCTGCTGCAGCGCACGCACGATACGGTCTGGCGACCTGCCGCAAGGCAGGCACCACGAGCAACGTCAAGCATGGCCTTTCTTGCCGAACGACAGACACCGCCATGCGCCCTGGCTGCGCCGAACGTTCGATCACCGCGGCACGATGCGGTCGTTCAACCCACGCGGCAGGGAGTTGGACAGGAGCGGTTGTCGCCGATCGCCGTCGATCGATGCGGGCCCGCGTGGCACGCTCGGTCATTCGCCCCTGATTGACGCTATCCGCGCTTGCGCAACGGCTCCAACAAGTCGCGCAGGCCGTTGTGATCGATCTCGTGCATCAGCGCGAGCTGCCGGCCGATCTCACCGCGCGGGAACCCTTCGCGGGCCAGCCAGTTGAGGTAAGGCCCGGGCAGGTCGGCAATGAGCCGCCCCTTGTATTTTCCGAAGGGCATGATGACGGTGACGAGGTGTTCGAGGTCTGGATTTTGCATGCGGGTATTGTGCACGGCTTTCCGCTCGTGTCGCATGCCGAGCGATTGGAGGTCGGGATTTCGGCCCTTCGCGGGAGACGGATTCGTGACGCAGCGTCGGGTTGACGGCAATCGCCATCTCCGGCCAGCAGCGGCCCATTACCCGTCGGATCGAGCACCGGCGGATACGGATGAGTCGGCCGGATTGACGCGTGGACCTTCGAGGCGGCAATACCGCCTTCAACGACCTCGACCAAAGGACGCTGCAAACCGCCTGTGCCCCGTTTCTGGCCTGCTAGACTGGAATTCCCCCCTGCAAACGATGGAGGGAATCATGTTGTCCGTCTACGTCGTGAAGACCGGCGAGCAATTCCTGTGCACCGCCGAGGATGGCGATATCGGCATGGCACCGGCGGTTGAAGATGCCACGTCGTTTCTTTCGTACGAGGAAGCGGAAAAGGCAGCGCACGTGCATGCCGACCCCGGATACGAAATCGTGGCCGTCTGCGTGCTCAAACACTGAGATGGCGCCCGCTGCCGGGCGCTCGGCGAGGAAGTGCGGCTCGCGGTTCCGCTGGCGCCATGCGACATGGGTGGCGCGATTGGCTGCGTCCGAAATGGCCTGCGAACAGACCAATTGCGGGTCGGGATGCTCATGATGGCGGCACCCTGTGCGTCAACAGGCCCGCCGTGTGCAGTGCGACGCAGCGCACGCGCGACGCGGAACGCGCCTTTCCTGAAACGCGTGCCATCCGGCACGCACTCCCCATATGCGGCGCTGCCAACAATCAGAGCGTCGTTGCTACGCTTCTATCGTCTGGGCCCTTTCATGCCCTCCGACTCCATGGCCGCATGCCACTCCTCATTCGCCTCGATCGGGTCCATCGCTTCGTCAACCGAAGCCGTCGCGCGCTCGGCGGCGGCTCTGGTGTCGTCTGCCTCGGAGGCAACATCACCATCGCCATCACTGTCGCCGTCGCCCGGGGGGTGAAGCATGTCCTTGAGCATGGCGCTCAACTCCGACGTGTCCCATGGCAGCCCACGCCGAGTCCGATCCTTGATGTAGTGCCTCACTTCCGCGTCCTGCTCCACGGTCAGCGGCAGCCCTCGGAAGGTGCTTTGGGGACCAGCGTCGATCATCGCATTCTCCTGTTTCATGGCATGTTCAGTGTACTCGCCATCGCAAGCACGCGAGCCACGATTGCTGCGCGCTTGCGTCGGATCAAACGTGCGAGCTCGACAGGCAGGCGGCAGCCACCAAGCGTCGCTCACCAGCAGCGTTGTCGGACATCAGGGCGACCGTTCCGCCCAGCAAGGAGCCGTTCGACCAATGTGACGAGCGTCGCAAGATCGACTGTTTGCAGCAGGGTCGACGCGGGCATCCTCCCGCCGCATTCGTCCGGCATTTCCGTGCACGCGAATCGTCTTCGTTCGCACGCCATCCGATGGCGGCCCGCCCGCCTCTATTCTTAAAATAAGACGATTGATTCAAAAAATAGAAACCCGATTGACACGTCTGAAATTACACGGATTTCATTGGATTTTTTATTTCGAAAAATAGCTTAACGTCGCCTTGTAATCCGTCAATCGTCCGTCTATGTTCGTTCAATAACGAATAGTCTTGCTCACCAGGTTGTCGTAGGCCTGCTTTGTGTCCGGGGGGCAGTCGGTAGTTAACGAAGGGAAGGAAGGCGACGACTATGGACACTTGCTTCACGCGCACGGCCTAGACACCCTAGGGTCTCCATCTTCAAGCATCCACTCGCCTGTACGGCCATCCCGCGCGCCGGGTGACGTCACGCCTGCGCGTCTGCTTGTCCACTGGCAATCAATGGGCGTTACGTGACGCGCCGAGGGAATTCGGTCGTATATCGCCACCAAAATCGTGAAGCCTGGCTACAACGGATTTCGCCACCCGATAGTCGCCAAGCGAAACCGTGCCTGTTTTCGATTCCTGCTAGTGGATGCATGCAGTTCGGTCAGTCAAGGAAGCAAACCGCCCCGCTTGATCAAGTTAAGCGCCCGATTCATGACTTGGAGATGAACATGAAAAGCAAGCGTCTAAGCATTCTGTCTGCAACAGCTGTTGCCCTTCTATCGCTCAGTGGTGCCGCGCAGGCCGATGGCCTTTGCTCGAACGCGATGCTAAAGGGAGCGTTTGAGTTTATTGGTCACGGAGAGATTCTTGGATTGATCGGTGCCGACGGCAAGGTGCATCCATACGCTGCCCCGTCGATCCTCGATGACGTTGCGCTGGTGACGTTCGACGGTACGAGCCATTATTCACGCACCGATTTCGGGGTGATCGGCGGCCTGCCGAAAGGTGGGCAGACGTCGTTCAATCCGCACCAGACCGGAAACTACACGGTGAACTCCGATTGCACCGGCACCATGAGCACGGTCTATACCACGGGCGGATCCGTGCCGGCCGGCGTCGAGACCGATCTGAACATCGTCGTCGCTGCCGACGGGACGTTCATCGAATCCGTTGTCTACAAAGCGGTCACCGTGTCAGGCGAGAGCGCGGATGGTGTCGTAAAGTGTCCGCCGAATTGCGTGCAAGGCGTGCAGGAGACCTTTGAGGGTAAAAAAATCTTTGTGCGTCGCGAAAACCACGATTGACCGTTGTCCCTGGGTCGCTGCCGTTCGAACGCCGTCGCGCCGACCCCGCGACGATCTCGAGCCTCATGGGTCAGCGTCGTTCAGATGCCAGACAGACGGAAGCCGGCCCGCACCCGGGGGCGGCCCGCTCGGTTTCATTCAGGAGGTGGATGGCGTCGCACGATCCCCGGGACTGAGGCATGCGCCACCGGTTCGTGAGAACCGGGGCGTTGGCCCGTCATGCCTGCAGTGCTCAGCGTTTTCGTGCCCGCCTGATTCGAGCGCGCACCGCGCGCGGCCGTCCGATGGATCGAACCCTCGGACGGCCAACGCGCAGCCACTCACCCTTTCCGTCCCGCCGTCAAACGCATTCCCCGGATTTCCGGAACAGCATCGACGACTTGCCGGACGACCCCTGCATCGAATGAATCGATCGAATTTCCTTGACGATTTCGTCTCGACCGACGCCTCACACACAAGCATATTTCAAGATTCACCGATTTTTCTTATATAGCAACGTATTCGGCAAATCATGAGATTTGCATTACCCTCGTGCCAGTTATTCGTGCCCTGCCTCAATCCCATGTCATCGGAATCGCATCATTCAATGTCATATTGGTATCGCATGCACCTCGATCGGACTTCGGCATGCGATCCGCGCGATCTCGGATGTATCGAAAGAATCGATTCCAGCCGCGCCAAGGCTAGTGTGCGGGTATCTCGACAAACGCACCTTTTCCCGATCGGAAAAAACCTTTTCCCGAGCGGACGGCATTGACATCCATACACTTTGGCGCGAAAGCCGATTACCGGACGAACAGAATTCCGACCAGCCCCTGGCAAAAAACAGCAATCAGGCACGCTACGAGTTCCCCATCTGGTTTACCTTGATGACATCGATTTTCCGACGCATGACGAACTGGTTCATCGATCGGAACAATTCGAATTCAGGGCAATTAACCCTCAAACAAGGACCGATTATCAACATTCAGTTCGGTATGTTTTTCCACCTCCGTTTCTTCCGGCCAGACGGCACGACGACAACCAAGCCACACCGCGTCGCGCAAGCCCTCTCGGGCCACACGGAATCCTCACAGTCGGCGCTGCCGTCGACATATAATTTTTCGCCACAATCGCGCAGACAGCGATGTTCCCAACCTGACCGGCCACCCTTCCAACGCGTCCGCAACCATGTCATCCCGCTCGCCCAGTTCGGTGTTGCCTCGTGCCACGCCGGATCTCGCTGACGCACATATTCTTGTCGTCGACGATCGCCCGAACGACCTGCGGCTCCTGACCGAGATCCTGCGTACCGCGCGGTGCCGGATCAGCGTTGCGTTCGACGGCCTGCAGGCCTATCACCGCGCCCAGGCGATCGCGCCCGACCTGATCCTGATGGATGTCCGCATGCCGCGCATGGACGGCTTCGCCGCGTGCCGGCTGCTGGCGTCGACGCCTTCGACGCAATCGATCCCGATCATCATCCTGACTGCCGCGGGCGATCTCGAGGATCGCCTCGCGGGGCTCGAAACGGGCGCAATCGACTACATCGTCAAGCCGTTCGAGCCAACGGAAGTGCTGGCCCGGATCCGCAATCACCTGAAGCGGGCACGGCGCAGCCAGCCGTTCGCGCATCTGCCCGCGTTGCCCGACCACCCGGATGCAGCCCTCGTGCGCGCGGCGACCGAGGTCCTGCTGCGCGACCTGCGGCGTCCGCCGGCGCTCGAGGATCTCGCCAGACAGGTCGGGACGCACGAAAAGCGCCTGTCCCGTGTGTTCCGCGACCATCTCGGCCAGACCGTGTTCGAATATCTGCGCGACACGCGCCTGCGCGCCGCGATGCATTTCCTCGCGGAGACGTCGATGGGGATCGGCGACATCGCCGAGGAAATCGGCTTTTCCACGCCCGGCAATTTCGCGACGGCCTTTCGCGAACGCTTCGGCATCACGCCGTCCGACTGGCGGCGCCAGCACCACGCGGCCAATGCGCCCGCCACGCCCGCGGAGCACCGTCACGATGCGTAGGCGCCACGCGGCATGGGCAGCCGGATGTCGCGCGGTGCTGCTGCTTCTGATCGCGATGGCCGTCACCTGCGCGACGGCGCGCGCCGCGTCGGCACCGAACCCCGCACAACTGGATGCCGTGTCGGTATTCGAGGACGCGAGCACGACGATGTCCGCCGACCAGGTCGCCGCCCGGCTCGCCGATCCGGGCCATGGCACGCCGTTGGCCAGCACGTCGTCGTTCAACGTCGAGTTCTCGCGATCGGCATGGTGGATCCGCGCAACGCTGACCAACCGCGACAGCGCCACGCGCGCGCTGGTGCTGGCGATTCGCGACGCGCGTGTCGACCAGGCCGACTTCTATATCGGCCAGCACGGCCGGTGGACACTCGACAGCCGTTTCCCGGCCGCCGGCACCGGCGGTGATGCCCCCCCGCCGTCGTCGCGCTACCCGGTACTCGACATCACGCTGCGCGCCGGCGAAAGCATTCCCGTGCTGATCCGCGTCACGTCACGCAAGGAAATGCGGCTCGCGCCGGCCGCGTTCACGCATGCGGCATGGGATGCGCAGGAACGTCGCGCGACGATGTGGGATTTCGGCTTCTTCGGCGGGCTGCTCGCGCTCGTGTGGTGTGCGCTGCTGATCGGGTTCTTTTCGCGCAGCGGCATGTTCCATGTGCTGGCCGCGTTGGCGCTGGGCACGACGCTGTTCGAAGCGGCTTACCGCGGCTATCCGGCGATGGCGTTGCCGCCCGCGCTGCATGAATGGTCGGCGCGCGGCGAAGTGATTTTCGCGTACCTGGCGGTCGCCTGCTTCATCGTCTTCATCCTGATGGTCGCCCGGCGCGAGCAGGCCAGGCTACCGATGCGCGCGATCTACATGGCCTTCCTCGCGCTCGAATGTGTCGGCATGGTCGGCGCCGCGAGCGGCGACCTGCTGACGTTCACGTGGTTCTGCCTGCGGCTGAATGCGGTACTCGGGATCGTCAACATCAGCCTCGCGCTGATGCTCGCGATCCGCCGGACGCCGACCGGCCGCGTGATGCTGATCGCCATCGGGTTCGCCACCTTCAACATGCTGATCCGCGTGCTCGACGGCATGAACACGCTGCCGCCGGCGCTGTCCTGGCTGAAATCCGACATCTACCCGAACCCCGTCATCGCGATCATCGGTCTCGCCACGCACCTGCTGGTGCTGGCCGCGTGGATCCACCACGTGGGCCGCCAGCGCACCGAGGCGAGGACGCGGCTCGAACACTGGCAGATCACCGAACAGGACCGCCTGCGCGACGAAGTCGCACGACGCACGGTCGCGCTCAACGACGCGCTGCAACAGGTGACGACCCACATGCAGCAGAAGATCGAGACACTCGGTTACGTCAGCCACGACCTGCGCGCGCCGCTGTCCACGATCAACGGCTACGCGAAGCTGCTGCTGCAAAGCGCGACGCGCGGCCAGGCGCAGCTGATCCGGTCGATCGATCGCAGCATCCGCTACCAGCTCGCACTGATCGACGAACTGCTCGCGTTCACGAAGGCCGAGCTGCAGCCGCTCGGCGTGGCGCCGGACGCGACCGACCTGCCCGGCCTGCTCGACGACATCGGTCACTATGCGCTCGCGCTGTGCGCGCAGCAGGACAACCGGTTCGTCTACCGGCCGGCCACGCCGCTGCCGCGCACGGTGTCGATCGACGGCATGCGGCTGCAGCAGGTGCTGCTCAATCTGTTGTCCAATGCGTCGAAATTCACGCGCGACGGCACGGTCACGCTGTCGATTCATGCGTCTCGCGAAGGCGACACATGGCGCCTGTTGTTCGAGGTGGCCGATACGGGTATCGGGATCGACATCAGCGGGACCCGCGACATCTTCCGCGCGTACCAGCAGGTGCAGGCCGTGAACGGCGGCACCGGGCTCGGCCTGTTCATCGCGCAGCGCATCGTCGGCGCGATGGGGGGCGAGCTGGCCGTCGCCAGCCAGCCGGGCGCCGGCACGGCGTTCTCGTTCGCGATCGTCGCACCGGCCGTCGGGCACGCGCTCGTACCGGCGCCGGAGCTCGTCCGGCGGCTTCATCCGGACCACGATGCCGAACCGAACCGTGCCGCGCCCCCGATGCAGGGCCCGCCCGACGACGCGCTCGCCGAACTGATCCGGCTGGCCGACAACGGGCAGCTCACCGATATCGAGGATTGGCTCGGCCAGTATGCGGACGAGCCGGACTACGCGGCCTTCGTGCAGGACGTGCGCGAGCGCCTCGATGCACTGGATCTGACCGCGATCGGGAAACGGGCCGGCGCGCTGCAACGCGCGCGCATCGCCGATACGTCGTTCGACGCCGAGATGGACGCAGCCGGGCCGGCCTGACTACGTCGGTCCATCCGTTTCATATCGATCGGATACCTTACCGACGAATCAACGCAACGCGCCCTTCGCGCGCAGTTCGCGGCCGATGCGCACGATCTCACGCTCGCCCTCCACCAGCGCGGCGGCACTCGTGTGCACCGAATAGTTGCCCAGATGCAGATCGTGCGGATGCGGGACGGCCGTGCCGACCACGAAGCGCACATCGGTGACCGCCTCGAATTCGATCGCGGCGTCGGACGCGTCGAAGACCACCAGCTCGCCCTGGGCGACCGGATCCGGTACGCGCAGGCTGCCGTCCATCACGGCGGTCCAGCCGACGCTGTAGCCCGGCTGCGGCCGGCAGGTCCAGCGCTCGCCGGCCCGGAGCTGCACGACGACGTAGTGGATGCCCGGCGGCGCATCGATCGGGCTGACCGCATCGCCGCTGCGGCCGAGCAGCACGCGCGCCGGGCCGTCCGACGGGATGTCGGCGATCGACAGATGCTGGCTGAAGGCCGGCGCCAGCTCGCGCTCCGGCGGCAACGCGACCCACAGCTGGAACACTTTGACCGGCGGCACGACGGTGCCGGTATGCCAGACCCCGCGCCCGGCGCTCATCCATTCGATGTCGCCGGCCACGATCGCGCCTTCGTGGCCGGTGGATTCGGCAAAGGTGCCCTGGCCGTCGATCACGAGCGTGAGCGTGGCGATCCCCGAGTGCGGATGCCAGCCGAAGCCCGACCCGAGCGACGCTTGCGTATCCACCAGATCGAGAAAAACGAACGGCTTGATCATCTCGCCGACGTCGGACGGGCTCACCATCCGCACGATGGGCCCGTGCGCGCGGCCGCGGGTGCGGAAGATGACGTGACGGCCGGCGACGGCGACATCGGCGGGCTGCGTGGCATGTGACATGGGGGTTCTCCGGTGGTCGGTTTCGGTTAGGTGACGTCAGGCCGCGAGCGCAGCCGCCGCTTCCTTCGCCGATGCGATCGCACCGCTGCGCAGGTCCTGCCCCATCGCGACGCCTTCCGCACGGATGAACGTGATGTCCGTGATGCCCAGGAAACCAAACGCCGCTTTCAGATAGGTTTCCTGATGATCGAACGCGGCGGCAGGCGAACCTTCGCTGTACACGCCGCCGCGCGACGACGCGACGACCAGCTTCTTGCCGCCGCACAACCCGACCGGCCCGTTCTCGCCGTAACGAAACGTCGTGCCGGCGACCGAGATACGGTCGATCCACGCCTTCAGTTGCGACGCAATGCCGAAGTTGTACATCGGCGCGCCGATCACCACGATGTCCGCCGCGAGAAAGTCGTCGAGCGCGCGCTGGCCGATCTCGACGTCCGCCTTCAATGCATCGCCTATCGGGGCGCCTTGCGCGGCGGCCAGGTGTTCTGCCGTCAGATGACCGATCGGCGTGGCGGCGAGGTCGAGACGCGTCACCGTGAGGCCCGGATCGCGGGCGCGGAAGGTCGCGACGGCCTCCGCCGACAGTTCGCGGCTGACGGAGCCTTGGCCGAGGATGCTGGAATCGATATGGAGCAGTTTCATGTGGGTGTTCTCCGAACGGGATTACTGTTTGAGCGCTTCGGCCGTGATCAGCAGCTTCGTCTTCATCCTGAAGCCGTACTGCTTGCCGTAGTCGAGGCCGAAATCGCTGCGGTCGAATTCGCCGACCGCGTCGACGCCGCACACTTCACGCTTGAGCATCGGGTGCGGCATGCACTTGAACGCATCGATCTTCAGCGTCACCGGCTTCGTGACGCCATGCAGCGTCAGGTTGCCGACCACCGACACCGGCTTGTCGCCGTCGAACTTGATCGTGCCCTTGTAGTTCGCCTGCGGAAACTTCGCGACGTCGAAAAACTCGGCCGTCTGCAGGTGCTCGTCGAGCTTCGCGCTGCCGGTGTGGATCGACGCGATGTCGGTCGTCACGTCGACCGTGCCCGTCTTCGCCGCGCGGTCGAGCGTCACGGTGCCGCTCGACTTGTCGAACTTGCCGCGCCACACCGACAGGCCGCCCATGTGGTCGGCTTCGAAGCTCGGGTACGTGTGATTCGGGTCGAACTGGTAGGTGGCGCTTTCGGCGAAGGCCGAACACGACAGCACCGCTGCCAGCGCGCCCGCTGCAATCATCAAATGCTTCTTCAACGCTTTCTCCCTGGAACGTAAAGGTTCGTCTGTAGCGTGAGAGCAGTATGGAGATGGACGCTGCTTTACACTAGACGGATAAATAGGATTTGATTAATCCATTTTTGGAGGAATCCGATGCTCGATCTGAATGATCTCTCGCTGTTCGTCCAGGTCGTGCGCGCCGGCAGCTTCTCGGAGGCCGCGCGCCGCCTGCGCATGCCGGCCAATACGCTGAGCCGGCGCATCGACCAGCTCGAAGGGCAACTCGGCACGCGCCTGCTGCATCGCTCGACCCGCAAGCTCGCGCCGAGCACGGAAGGGCAAGCGCTGTTCGAGCGCTATGCGCCGGCGCTCGACCGGATCTTCGAGATCGGGCGGCTGCATGCGGACGAGCAGGAACCGTCCGGCACCGTGCGCGTGACGGCGATGGCCGGCCTGTTCGAAATTTTCCGGCTGGAATGGCTGGCCGAGTTCTATGCGCGCTACCCGCAGATCAGCATCGACTTCCTGCTCGACGACACGCCGTCCGACCTGATCGGCGAGCGCATCGACCTGGCCCTGCGCATGGGGATCGAGACCGGCGGCAGCTTTCGCGTGCGCCGGATTGCCCCGGGCACGATGATCCTCGCGGCCAGCCCCGCCTACCTGGAACGGCGCGGCGCGCCGCGCACGCCGCGCGAACTGGCCGACCACGACTGCCTGACGGTGTCCGGCCGTCAGGGCCGCAGCATGTGGCGCCTGCAGGGGCCGCGCGGCACCCAGGAAATCTCGATCGACAGCCGCTTCTCGGTCAACGACATGCGCGTGGTGGTACAGGCCTGCATCGCCGGGCTCGGGGTCGCGCTGCTGCCGCAGTTGCTCGCCGAACCGGCCATCGAGCAAGGCAAGCTGGTGCGCGTGCTGCCTGCCTATCGACGGTCGAGCAGCGATCTCGGGCTGCAACTCGTCTATACGAGCCGCCCGCCCCTGGCGCCCGCGGTCACGGTGTTTGCCGATTTCCTGCTGGAGAAACTGGGCGAAGCGCTGCCCGGGCAGTCGAAGCATGCTGCCGACCGATGACGTTTTCTTGTCGCGGCAAACGGGATATCGGCCATTGGACACTGCGGTGCGCTGCGTCGCGTCGGGCAACGGCGCCAGGCTTGCAAAGGTCGAGTCGCGATTCGCACCGTGCCTGCTTCTCCGGCGACTCGCCCGGGCGTACGATGAGCGGCGCAGACGCCATCGCCTGCACCACCCGGACACCTGCATGAAATCACATCACCCGCTCACGACCGAAACATGGCGCATGGACGACGCCACGGCCGCCACCTGGATCGGCGCGGCCCACCTCGGTCGCCGCAAAAAGTATGACAAGGGCGCCACGATCTACCGGCAGGGTGAGCCGGGCGCCACGTTCTACTTCCTGCTGTCGGGCCGCGTACAGGTTTCGATCTTCCAGCGCGACGGTGCCGAATTCATTCTCGAAGTCATGGGGCGCTGGTCGATGTTCGGCGAGAGCCCGGCAGTCGACGGCCACCCGCGGATCGCCACGGCGATCACGGTCGAGGATTCCGAGTTGCTCGAATTCGACATCCGCGCGATCGAGGACGCGATACCGTCGTCGCCCGAGCTCGCGATGGCGCTGCTGCGCGTGATCGCGCTCAAGCAGCGCATCCTGGCCTCGCGCATCCAGTACCTGGCCCTCCCCAAACCGGACATGCGCATCGGCGAACTGCTCGGCAGGCTGTCGGATCTCTATGGCGAACCGCACGACGGCCGCACGCTGATCACGATCCCGCTCACGCACGAGCAGATCGCGGCGATGACGGGCGCTACGCGCGTGACCGTCACTCGCGCGTTGAAACGGCTCGTCGACCTCGGTGCGATCGAGATCCGGCAGCGGCGCATCTGGGTGACGGATGCGTCCCGGCTGCTCGGCTGATTTGTAAACGCCTATACAGACTTCCCTTCGGGGCGCCGGTAAAGTCCGCGCATCGGGTGTCCGCTGGAGGACGCCCTACCTCGTGAAGGAGAAGTCATGAACGGCATCGAACGGCTGCGCCTCCCCGAAGACGATCCGGCGTTCGGCGGCAATCGCATCTTCGACCTGTTTCAGTATTCGCCGGCAGTCACCGCCAACGGCCTCGTGTTCATCGCCGGGCAGGTCGGCCTGCGCGCCGACGGTTCGATCCCGGCGTCGCCCGTCGAGCAGATCGACGCGGCGTTCCGGCGCGTCGAAGCGATCCTCGCGCATCTCGGCCTGGATTTCTCGGATGTCGTCGAACTGGTGTCCTATCACGTCGATATCGGCGCGCACCTTGCCGACTTTCGCACGGTGAAGGCCCAATACATGCGCGCCGACTTTCCCGCCTGGACGATCCTCGGCGTCGCCGCGCTTGCACGCCCTGAATTCATCGTCGAGGTCAAGATCGTCGCAGCGACCCGCAACGCATGAGGCCGCTTTCGCACTCGATATAATCAGGAGTTCGATATGAATCACCCAGTCAAAACCGACGGATTCGCGTTCGTCGAATTCGTTTCATCGGCGCCCACCGAGCTGGTCGACCTGTTCGAACGCTTCGGCTTTCGTGTCGCCGGACGGTCGCAACACGACATGATCCTGATGACGCAGGGCGCAGCCACTTTCGTCGTGAACGGCCATCCGAACGCGTTCCGGGATCGACATGGCGCGTCGGTCCGGGCGATCGCCATTCGCGTCGACGACGCGCACCGTGCGCAGGCGCAGGCACTGGCAGGTGGCGCGCGCGTCGCGATGCCTGAAACCGAAGGCGCATTCGTCGTCGATACGCCGACCATGCTGGGGATCGGCGACAGCCTCGTGTACTTCGTCGATACCGATATTCGCGACGTATTCAGCGTGCCGGTCGAACCGCATCGCGCACCGGCAAGCGACGCGCGCATCGTTGCCATCGATCACACGTCGAACATCGTTCACCCGCAGCATCTCGACCGCTGGGCCGATTTTTACCGCGACACCTTCGGCTTCGACGAACGGCAATATCTTGAAGTGAAGGGGCGTGAGTCCGGCATGCGTGCGCGCTCGATGGTCAGCCCGTGCGGACGCGTGTCGATTCCGGTCGCGGCCGCCGCGCACGACCGGCCCGGCGTGTTGAACCAGAATGACGAGTTCATTCGCGACTACGGCGGAGAAGGCATCCAGCATATCGCGCTGCTGAGCGCCGATATCGACGCGACGCTCGACCGCCTCGCCGCGGCCGGCATCGCGTTCATGGCCCCGCCTTCGCCTCACTACTACGCCGGCATCGACGCGCGACTGCCCGGACACGGCCTCGACGTGGAAAAGCTGGCCGCGCGCGGCATTCTCGCCGACGGGAACGGACCGGAGCACATCCTGCTCCAGCGCTTCACGCGGCGCCAGATCGGCCCCGTGTTCTTCGAGATCATCGAGCGGCGCGGCGCGGACGGGTTCGGCGAAGGCAATTTCAAGGCGCTGTTCGAATCGCAGGAACAGGATCAGCAGGAACGCAACACCCACTCGTGAACGCGGGCCACGGATCGGTACGCCACGGCATCCGTGCGTGCCTCGCGCCCTGCCCTGCCCTGCCTGACGGACGCAAGCGGAAGCCGGTGCGGCACAGTATTTCATTGCCCGCTCGCCTGCGGCCGCTTCAGCCCAACCGACGCGCCCCCACCCGGTGTCGTTTACAACCGGGTTCCGGGCGCATGACCGATAGTCGGGCGCGCCCGTTTCTCTAAACTGGTTCCCACAACAAACCTGCCCGGTGTCGCCCGCAGCGCGCGTCACTTCACCGACATCGAGGCGCCCCGAGACATCCGCCTTCGCTGTCCATCGGCCCGCACGACTCCACTGCACACCCGCCCGGCCGGCGGCCAAGGCAATTCCAGGAGAGTTCATTGAGCCCGTCGCAAGCGCACCCCGCGAGAGCCCGATCTTCGCGCAAGACCGTCAAGCTGGAAGACATCACGATCGTCGACCCCGCCGTCCTCAAGCGCGCGGTCGGCGCAATGGCGTTCGGCAACGCGATGGAATGGTTCGACTTCGGCGTCTACAGCTACATCGCCGTCACGCTCGGCAAGGTGTTCTTCCCGTCGAGCAGCCCGTCCGCGCAGCTGCTCGCAACCTTCGGCACGTTCGCGGCCGCGTTCCTCGTGCGCCCGCTCGGCGGCATGGTGTTCGGCCCGCTCGGCGACCGCATCGGCCGCCAGCGCGTGCTCGCCGCCACGATGATCATGATGGCCGTCGGCACCTTTGCGATCGGCCTGATCCCCAGCTACGCGTCGATCGGCATCATGGCCCCCGTGCTGCTGCTCGTCGCGCGTCTGGTGCAGGGCTTCTCGACCGGCGGCGAATATGGCGGCGCGGCCACCTTCATCGCCGAATTCTCGACCGACAAGCGTCGCGGCTTCATGGGCAGCTTCCTCGAATTCGGCACGCTGATCGGCTATACGCTCGGCGCGGCCACCGTCGCACTGCTCACCGCGTCGCTGTCGCAGGAAGCGCTGCTGTCGTGGGGCTGGCGCGTGCCGTTCTTCATCGCCGGCCCGCTCGGCCTGGTGGGCCTCTATATCCGGCTGAAACTCGAGGAAACACCCGCATTCAAGAAGGAAGCCGAAGCACGCGAAGCGGACGAACGCGGGCGGCCGAAGCAACGCTTCGCGACGCTGCTCGTCGAGCAATGGAAGCCGCTGCTGCAATGCGTCGGCCTCGTGCTGATCTTCAACGTGACCGACTACATGGCGCTGTCGTACCTGCCGAGCTACCTGTCGGCGACGCTGCATTTCCGCGAGTCGCACGGCCTGTTCATGGTACTGCTCGTGATGGTGCTGATGATGCCGATGACGCTCTATGCCGGCCACCTGTCGGACAAGGTCGGCCGCAAGCCGGTGATGATGGCCGGCTGCGTGGGCCTGCTCGTGCTGGCGGTGCCGGCGCTGATGCTGATCCGCACGGGCGGCATGCTGCCCGTGTTCGGCGGGATGCTGATCTACGGCGTGCTGCTGTCGACGTTCACCGGCGTGATGCCGTCGGCGCTGCCGGCGCTGTTCCCCACGCGGATCCGCTATGGTGCGCTTGCGATCGGCTTCAACGTATCGGTGTCGCTGTTCGGCGGCACGACACCGCTCGTCACCGCGTGGCTGGTCGATCGCACCGGCGACCTGATGATGCCCGCGTACTACCTGATGGGCGCATCGTTCATCGGCATCGTGTCGGTGCTCGCGCTGCGCGAGACGGCACGCCAGCCGCTGCCCGGCTCCGCGCCGTGCGTGGCGAGCCGCGCGGAGGCGCTGAGCCTGATGCGCGGGGAATCCCGCGACGCACGCGGCCGCGATCGCAAGCTCGCCGCACTCGGCGAACGCGCGTAGCGCGACGTGCGGCGGCTAGTCCGTGGCACGGTCGAGCGTCATGGCAACGTAATGGGCACCGCAGAAACGACCGCGGCGCCGGACAACCTCGGTCGTCCGGCGCCGCGTCGATGAAAGCACGCGATCGGAGAATCAGAACACCGCGTGCCCGCTGATGATGCTCGGCAGCCAGGTCGAGAAGAACGGCAGGTACGTGACGATGTTGATCGCACTGAAGATCGCGAGATAGTACGGCCACGCCATCTTCGTGGTCTCGCCGATCGACACGTTGCCGATCGCGCAGCCGACGAACTGCACCGAGCCGATCGGCGGGTGCACGAGGCCGAGCGAGCAGTTCAGCAGCAGCATGATCCCGAACTGCACCGGCCCGACGCCGCACGCCATCGCGATCGGCAGGAACAGCGGCGTCGTGATCAGGATGTGCGCGGCCATGTCGACGAACGTGCCGAGGAACACCTGGATGATGTTGATGTACAGCAGCATCAGCCACGGCGCGGCGGTCGACTGCTTCAGCAGCCCTTCGATCGCATCCGGAATCTCCAGGTACGACATCTGGAAGCGCAGCATGTTGGACACCGCGATCAGCAGCAGCACGACGCCCGTCGTGCGCGCCGCATGCGACAGCGCGCGGCGCAGCTTCGCGGCCGTCAGCGTGCGGTAGACGACCGCGGTCAGCACGAGCGAGTACACGACGGCGATCGCGGCCGCTTCAGTCGCGGTCGCAATCCCCTTCGCGACGCACACGAGGATGATCGCGATCACCATCAGGCCGGGCACCGCACCGACGAAGCTGCGCAGCACCGCATACCAGCCGGGAAACGCGGGCAGCGCGGACGAACCGTCTTCCCGGCGCGGATAGCCGTGACGCACGGCCTGCCAGTACGCGGCGGCGAGCACGAAGCCCATCACCCACAACACCGGCAGCAGCCCCGAGAACAGCAGGTCGCCGATCGACACGCCGCTCACCGGCTGGCCGTGCAGCATGCCGGTGATGCCCTGCGCGGCGAACGCATAGATGATCATGTTGGTCGACGTCGGCATCAGCGCGCCGGCGAGCGACGCATGCGTCGTCACGTTGACCGCGTACGCGGCGCTGTAGCCTTCGCGCTTCATCAGCGGAATCACCACGCCGCCCATCGCCGACGTATCGGCGGTCGGCGAGCCCGACACGCCGCCGAACAGCGTACAGGCAACGACGTTCGCCATCCCGAGGCCGCCGCGGAAGTGGCCGACGGTCGCCTGCGCGAAGCGCAGGATCCGGTCCGCGATGCCGCCATGCAGCATCAGTTCGCCGGAGAAGATGAAGAACGGCACCGCGAGGAACGAGAACGCGTTCATCCCCGAGATCATGGCCTGCATCGCGGTCGCGATCGGCAAGCCTTCGACCATATAGGTCAGCACGCAGGCTATCCCGAGCGCGAACGACACGGGCACGCCGAGCACGAGGAAAATCAGAAAACTGACGGACAGGATCGCGAGTTCCATGGCGTTATTGTCCCGGCGAAGAACGACGAAGCGCGAGCAGGTGCTCGAGCGAGAAGAGGATGATCGCGATCGCCGCGGGCATCGCGATCAGGTAGCGCACGCCTTCGGGCAGCCCGATGATCGGAATGCGGTCGCCCATCGTTTCGGCGGCCATGCTGCCGCAGCCGACCATGATCATGATCGCGAACGCGATCAGGCTCAGGTGCTGGATCGCGATCACCACCGTGCGCGATTTCGGCGGCAGCCGGCGCACGAGCGAATCGAGGCCGATATGGCCGCCGTCACGCACCTTCATCGCCGCACCGAACATCGCGATCACGATCACGAGCAGCAGCGCGATCGGCTCGACGAAATCCGGCGCGTTCTCGAACACGTAGCGCATCACGACCGCGTAGAACACCAGCACCGTCAGCACCGCGAGGCACGCCGACGCGATCACCGCCAGCACGCGGAACAGCACGTCGTTCACGCAGCGCAGCAGCGGCGCGGCATGCGGCCGCGCCGTCGCCGTGCCTTCCGGGGCGCCGCCTGGCGAACCCGCAGCCGACGCACCGTCCAGGGAAGTGTGACGTGTCACTTGGTGGCCTCGATCTCGTCGACGATCTGCTTCATCTGTGGCGTCTTTTCATATTTGGTCCACAGCGGCTGCATCGCCTTCACGAACGCCGCGCGATCGATCTGCGCGGCCGGCAGGATCTTCGCGCCGCCCTTCGCCACCGTCTGCTGCGCAGACGCCTCGCGCGCGGTCCACAGCTTCTGGTAATACGGCACCGAATCGGCCGCGGCCTTCCTGATCGCCGTCTGCTCCTGCGGCGACAGCGTGTCCCAGATCTTCTTCGAGAACACCAGCACTTCCGGCGTCATCGCATGCTGCGTCTCCGAGTAATCGGGCGCCACTTCGTAGTGCTTCGTTTCCTCGTACGACGGCATGTTGTTTTCAGCCGCGTCGACGAGGCCCGTCTTCAGGCCCGTGTACACCTCGGCGAACGGCATCGGCGTCGGCGTGCCGCCCATCGCCTTGATCTCGTCGACCATCAGGTCGGACGGTTGCACGCGCACCTTCAGCCCCTTCATGTCGGCCGGCGAGCGCACCGGGCGCTTCGCGTAGATCGAGCGTGCGCCGCTCTCGTAGAACGTCAGCGCGATCATCCCCTTCGCGGTGAACGCATCGAGGATCTTCTGGCCGGCCGGGCCGTACATCGCCTTGCGGAAATGATCGATGTCGCGGAACAGGAACGGGAACGACGGAATCAGCGACTCCGGCACGATCTCGTTGAACGATGCGCCGTTCACGCGCGCCATGTCGATCGCGCCGATCCGCACTTGGTCGACCGTGTCCTTCTCGGAGCCGAGCGCGCTGTTGCCGAACACCTTGATCGAATCCTTGCCGCCCGTCTGCTTCGACAACTCGTCGCCCATGAACTTCACGGCCATGTTGGTCGGGAAGTTGTCGCCGTGCACGTCCGCCGAGCGGAACACGCGCGCCTGGGCGGACATCGCGAAGCCGGCCATCAGCGCGACGGCCAGGGCGATACGGGAGCGGGTGAATCGGTGCTTCATCGTCAGTCTCCTTGATGGTTGTGCTCGTTGTGGCGCGGCGATCCGCCGGCATGCGCATGCTTCGGCGCCGTAGTCGCTGATCGCAGAGTCATACGTCGTATGACGTGTTGACGCGAATGTACGTCGGTTAATCGTTTAACTCACTTGGTGCATACCCGTAGAATGCCTAACATGAAGGGCTTTCAGCCAATTTCAGGGAATCGTGTTCTCTGTTTAGATGAATTTGCGCGAAACGTTTTCCGGAAACGGGTTCGCATTCAAGCCGGACGGCAGCGCGGCTGCTTCTACCTGTGCCGGTAAGCAATCTTTCGCTTCGCTTGCCATAGTCATAGGATGACCGACATCGAAGCCAACACATAGGCGCGATGCCATGAGCACATGCCGGCCATGCCCCGCTGCGTGCGGCGCTACCAGGAAGGGACGACAGGGAATCCGGGCAGCGGCAGGCGCCCACGCCTGCCTCGCGCCGTCACGTCTGCATGACCAGCGACGTCAGTTGCGACGCGCGCGCCACGGCCGTCTTCGCGTAGATCGACTTGATCTGCGAGCGGATCGTGCCGATCGACACGCCGCGCAACCCGGCGCATTCCTGCGGCGACAGCCCGTCGCAGCACAGCAGCACGGCGAGATCGGCCTCGGCCGACGACAGCCCGTAGAACACGCGCAACCGCTGCGCGCGGGCCGACGGCGAACGCAGGTCGGCGGCCGTCATCAGCGTCGCGACGCCCGGCCGCTCGCGCATCAGCCGCGATTGCTCGGGCACCGGCATCAGCGCCAGCGGCAGCGGCTCGCCTGTCGCGCGCCGCAACAACAGCCCGCCGCGCGCGTGAGCGTGCCGCCATTGCGCATCGTCGATGCAGCCTTCCGGCGCGAAGCGCCCGTTCACGACCCGCAGCGCCGGCTCCGCCGCGATCAGTTGATCGGCCGCGCGATTCGTATAGCGCAGTTCGCGCTGTGCGCCGAGCAGGAACACCGGCACCGGAATCGCATCGAGCGCCGATTCGGCGGCAGCCACGCGCGCCTCGAGCTCGCCGATCCGCGCCTGGATCTGCAGCGCGCGGCTGATATGCGTTCCCATGCCTTCGATCGCACGGCGCTGATCGTCGGAAAGGCCTAGCGATTCGGGGCCGCTCTGGACGCTGAGGAATGCGCCGGAACCCTCGCTGCGATGGATGTACAGGCCCGAGATGCTGCCGAGCCCGTAAGGGTGAAGGAATTCCTGATAGAACGCGCTGTGCGCGCGCTGCTGCGCAGGCAGGTGCTTGACGTCCTCGAACCAGCGCCCCGCCGGCCAGTTGCCGGCGACCGGCACGACCGGGTCGTACCGATAGAACTCAGTGTTGTAGGTGTGGTAACACGCGGCGACCCACGACGCGTCGTCGCCCGCAGCCTGCTCGATCGCCGGCACCCTCGCCGCGTCGTCGAACGACAGCAGCGTGACCATGCGCACGCCGACCCACGATCGCAGCCCGTCCAGCACCGTTTCCCATCGCTGATCGCCCAGTGCCGCAGCGTAGACGTCATCGATCCATGCCGATGGAATCAATCCGTTCATTGGCATCTGGCCACCCCGCGCCGTGCGTTTTTGTCGAACGTCTTTCTTCTGCGCATCTTAGTCAATCGGCGCCAACGTTTGAATCACTCGTTCGCGTTTGATCGAAATACCACGTTTGTTACCGTTTATCGTCAGACGTAATGGCCGTTTTTCCGCCTTTCACCACGCAATTGCATCGGGCGCGCGCGGTGCCGCCTGCTTTTCATCCGGATCAGGGTATGCCATGATGCGGCGCATGACGATTCGAAACACCACGATCTCGCTGCACCATCACCACGGACGCCCTCTGTTGCGCCGTGGCTCGTTTCGCATCTAGCAATTGCATCGGGTAAATGCCCGATCAGGACGACAACCAAGGCGCCTCCGGCGCCTTTTTTGTTTTCTGCGGCCTTAAAAACCTGCTGCGCCAATCAATCGATACCGTACGGAGTGTTTTCAATGCAACCACCCTGGAAAGCCGTTGCCCTGTCAGATTTGCCGCTTCGCGAGGATCTCAAGTTGCAGCACGCATACGGTGCGCCGCAGCTCGATGTGCCGGTGTGCCTGAACGTCAACGAGAATCCGTATCCGCCGTCGCCAGCGCTCGTCGAGCGCATCGCGACCGCGGTGGCCGACGCGGCGCGCGCGGCGAACCGCTATCCCGATCGCGACTTCGTCGAACTGCGATCGCATCTGGCCGAGTATCTGACGCACGACACCGGCGTGACGGTCGACGCATCGCGCGTCTGGGCGGCCAACGGCTCGAATGAAGTGATCCAGCAGATCCTGCAGGCATTCGGTGGCCCGGGGCGATCGGCGCTGGTCTTTACGCCCGCGTATCCCATGTATGACGAATACTGCCGCACGACTTTCACGCGCCTGCATAGGTTGCCGCGCACCGAGGATTTCGCGCTGGATCTGGATCAGGCGCTCAACAGTATCCGCGAGCACCAGCCGAGCGTGGTGCTACTGACGTCGCCGAACAACCCGACCGGCACCGCGCTGCCGCTCGACGATATCCGCGCGATACTGGACGTCGTGCCGGGCGTGGTCGTCGTCGACGAAGCCTATGCGGAGTTCCGGCGTCACGGCGTCCCCAGCGCGGCGACGCTGCTGCCGAACCATCCGCGGCTCGTCGTTACCCGTACGTTGAGCAAGGCGTTCAAGTTCGCGGGCGGCCGCGTCGGGTATTGCGCGTGTGCGCCTGCGATCGTCGAAGCGCTGAAGCTGGTTCGATTGCCCTATCACCTGTCGGCCTTCACCCAGGCGGCAGCCTGCGCGGCGCTGGTCGCGCGTGACGAGATGTTGTCGCAGGTCGACGCGATCAAGGCCGAGCGCGACTCGACCGTCGGCTGGCTGCGTGGCCTGGGCCTCACGGTGGTCGATTCCGATGCCAACTTCGTGATGTTCGGCGAGTTTGCGGATCGGCACCGGATCTGGAGCGGACTCCTGCGCCACGGCGTCCTGATTCGCGAGTCGGGCCCGCCGGCGTATCTTCGCGTGTCCATCGGCACCGCTGCGGAGATGGTCGCGTTCCGTGCGGCCCTGCTTGACGTGATGGCGCTCGCGTAACCCGGATCAGCGACCGGCCATCCGGTCGATGAAGCGACGGCGCGACAGCGCGCGTGCCGGCGCCGGATCCGACGATGTGCTTACTTCATCGTCGCGAACCGCATTTCCATCGCGTCGATCTTCGCGAGCACCGCTTCGCTCAGCTTTCTGACGTGGCGCGGCACATCGGGCGCCGACAGCAGTTCCTCGATGCGTCCGCGCCAGTAGCTCGGATGCCGTACACGCCCCGCGCCCGACATCGACACGTCGTCGGCGTACGTTTCGCTGTCCAGGAGAGCAACCATTCTCTGGATGTGAGAGAGCTCTCGCTCTGCATAGTCTCGTGCCAGCATATTGATTGAAATTCCCCGAAATACGACTGCAGGCTTTCCGTCATCAACGCGCCATCGTGTTGCGATGCAAATGACTCACCGCACACGTCGAACGTCATCGTACGCAGAAGCTGTGTCAGTAAACCGTGTGGGCATTGATTGATTTCGACACGGAATGGCCGGCCTGTCCATTTGTTCTGATGACATCCGGTCCCGATGCCCTGCGGTCAATCGTAGGCTTATCGTCGGGTGATGGCATCTCCCAAAATGGGGATGCCGGTTGATATTGGCGGGGTGGTGGTTTCTTGAAATTGCGGGAATCGGGAATAATCCGGCAGGCATGCGGTTGCCGGACCGTGACAAATTCGCGATCGGCTGACGACTTGAAAGGCGTATAGCCGCCGCACTGCCGCCGCGCAGGCAGGAAGCGCGGATCGACTGCGTGCCTGGGCGCGGTGCACAGCGATATGCGCAACCCCTACGGGCGCGAACGTGCAGCGCCGTGTGCCGCATTCGCAGGTCGCGACAACGTACGCGCTCCACTCAGTGAGCCAGCTCGCGAGATCGTCTGGACACGAGTCGAACGCCAGCGCGGCCCACTTGCCCAATCCGCCGCGCGCATTCATGTCTCAGGCATCGAACAGCGCCTGAAGCTTCGCGAGCTTCTCTTCATCGGGCATCGTTTCGAATTCCTTCGGCAGCCGTTTTTTTCTTTCGGCATCGCGAGGCGCCATCGTCAATGCAAATGCATCGGCTTTCCGCGTGCTTCGAGGAACTACGCATCCGCGACATGCAGCCCGCGGAAGTCAGCTACCGACAGCGCCGTGCATCAGCCCGAAAATGAAATCCGCTTCAACCGATGCACCTTTGGGCAATTGCAGCACGCCGACCGACGTACGCGTATGAATACCGGCGTCGCCAAGTACCGCATACAAAATTTCCGATGCGCCATCGGCAATTTCGCTTTGCATCGTGAAGCCGGGCGCGCTTCGCACATACACGGTGATGCGCGGCACCGTCGCTATCGCGTCGAGCGTGCCGCAGTGCTTTCTGATCAGCGAGAGCGCACGCAGCGCCGATACGCCGGCGGCCCGACGCCCTTCGTCGAGCGAAACGGATTCCCCCACCACGCCCACGAAATGCACCACGTCGCCAATCCGCGGAATCTGGCCAGCAATGTAGGCCGTGCGCCCGTCGACCAGAACGGGCGTGTACTTTCCGCCAATCCTGATTTCCTCGTCCGGATCGAATCCGAATTCGGCCGCGATCTGTATCAGCTTATCGTCTCTGTTCATTAGTGAATTCCCCGATACTTCAGAAAAATGTAAAGACTCATTAAGTCTATGCTGCTTGTCTCCAAGAAAAAAACCGCCTCGAACGGTCAAAACGACGTGTCGTTTCCGATAAAAGTTTCCGGGTAATCCTCTACGCGCTCGTCAACATGACACACTTCTCAGGTGTTCGAAGCAGTCTTGCTCGCCCAATCGATGACAAAACACGTAGTCGGTGAGAATTTCCACAAATTTTCCCGTTGAAACCGCTATCATGTGAGTACTCAACCTGAAGAGCGATCATGGCGACTTACAAGGAACTGAAAGCCCAAATGGATGCTTTGGCCGAGAAAGCCGAAGCTGCACGTGCCGCGGAATTCCAGGCGATCGTCGACGACATCCGCACCAAAGTTGCGGAATACGGCATTACCGAAAAGGACATTTTCGGTGCGCGTCGTGGTCGTCCGGCCAAGCAAGCGGCCGCCCCCGTGCAGGCAAAGTATCGCGACCCGAAGACCGGCGCAACCTGGTCAGGCCGCGGTCGCGCACCTGCATGGATCAAGGACGCGAAGAATCGCAATCGATTCCTGATCCAGGAATAAGATTCTCGACGCACACCGGCGCGCAGCTTCGCGCGCCGTCCTGCTATTTGGGCATCGATACCGGCGGTATTCAAAGACCGCCGGGTTGATGAAGCTTTGCCTCATTCGGCGCGCGGTGGCATGCTGCGCGCCGGATTGCATGCCGCCCAAAATTTCCCGATTCAACGTTCGTAATAAATCGCAAGCCAGACGGTTTGCGTTTCTTCGTGCGTCCACGCGACGCGATGGCGGCAATGCGGCTCGATCAGCACGTAGTCGCCTGGGTGCATTTCATGGCGCGCCGGGCCTTCTTCGAATTCGAGCACGGCTGCGCCCGACAGCAGTACGACCCATTCGGCGCGCGAGTCGTCATACCAGAAGCCGTCGGGGCTCGTGTGACCCATCGAAACGATCCGCTCTACGTTTAGACGCTGCCCCGTGACGAGGAGGTCGATTCGCTCGTCGTCGCCATGCTGGCCTTCGGCGGTGAACAGGTTGCCGGTTTGAAGTTGCATGGATTGACCTCGACGTGGACATTCAATGGATGGGGCGGGTTTGAACGTAACGCGGAGTGTTCACTGTCGTCCAGTGACCGTCAACTCAGCGAACTTGTTTCGCAGCGACTGACATGGTGGAACACCGAAGTCCGTAATCGACCGACGACGGCGCAGGACGAACCCGCGTCAAGCCCCACTGCCAACGTGACTACGATCCATCATCCAAGATAACGATTCAACGTTACAACGCCTGCGCCCATTCGTTGCCGGGGTGGAGAACGTCGAGGCACTCTTTCAACCACGCGCGTTCGACAGCTGGCAGTTTCGGTAATGCTCTGTCGAAATCCTGTTGATCTTTCGGGCGCCGATCCCGGGCCTTGAACAGCAGTACGGCCGATGGATTCAGAAAGGGAATGCCGTCGGCTGTTTTCATCACCATGTCGGCGCGCGGTCGTTTGAACGACGGATCTCTCTTGTAGGCCCAGCATTCATTCGTGCCCGGCTCGATCATCATATCAATCCGCCAGCTTTCAGCCGCGCAGTCGAATCCCCAGAATTGCATGATCCCCGATGGGGCATCCTGATTTTCCGGCAGCTTTTCCACCACTCCGGCATGCGCGGTGTAGAACGCCAGATCATCGAACACGCGGCGGAAGGTGCCAAAGTCTTCTCGCAATATCGTGAATTCCAGATCGTCATGTTCACGCGTCTGGGCGCCATGCCAAAGATCGAGCGCCCACCCGCCGACGACACACCAGGGCAAATGGACAGCATTCAATCGTTGAGCAAGCTCGGCCGGATGCCATGCGTTCCACGCATCCTCGTCGGGAACAGTCATTTGAGTACGCATTCTGTTGAAGTGATTTGCGCTGAACAATGCTCATCGGGATCGTTGGCGAACGCTCCAATACATCGATGCTTCGCAGCGACACCAATGGGCACGACGGCGTGCAGACTGCCGCCGATCGTCGTCAGTTTCGCATGCCTGGAAAAAGCGAACCTCGAGCCGATGCGGCAGGCCGAAATCGGCGAATTGCGATCAATCGATCCCGCGCAGTCCGGGACATTCAACAGCCCCTTTCAGCACTCAGTAGTCGTTCGATCGCGTATCGCAGTGAATGTTTTCATCACGGAGATCGAAACGAAAGCGTGATGCGAAATCACGTTCGTTCCGTCAAGGACGGTGCACGGGCCCAGCCTCGATCACTGCTTGCGACGAGGACCAGCAAGCGACTGCCGATGTGCATCGCCCAGTGCTCGCTCGCTGACAACACCGCCCAACGCGCTTGAAGACGTAGCCACGGCGTCAGGACTCTCGAAGGGATACATGTCCCAAGTCGAGCGAGGCCACGCATCCCCATCTTTGTCTGCGCTCACCCGCATCGCTACTGCCCTCGGCGTTGCGATCGATTATTTTTTTACCCCGTCGGGTAACGATTTATCCATTTCGCATGCCGAATCAAGAACGTTTTTCAGCACGTCAGAATCACCCAGCTGCTTTTCTCATCTGACTGGCTATCGTGGCCACGGTGAGATGGAAGCGGTATTGATTCGAACACCGCCGGGAGCGCGATGCATCGAATCGCCATTGTCGGCAGAACAGCTGATCTACGTTCTGAAAGGTGAGATCAAACTGACCCTGGACGGCAACGAATTTCCGCTACGGGAGGGCGATTTCGTGCAGTACAAGACGAAGGCCCCGCACAGCGTCGAGAACGTCGCGCAAGCCGAGACCACCTTGCTGTGGATCGGCACGCCTTGACGCTCGCCGATTCGAACCAGCGCGCGATTGACGACGCATGCAGGACGGATTCGTGCGCGTCGCTCGATTCGTTTTATGCCTGCCGCCTCATGGCGGAACCCCTCGTTGCCGGAGTAATGCATCCATTACTCCGGACTTCCGAGCCGGCGATCAGAAACCGTGGTACATACCGATGTTGACCTGAACCTGGTTCCCGCCCGATGCGGTGTTGCCGAAGTCGGCAACTGAAGCCTGAGCGCCCTGGGCATGAACGTAGCCACCCATCGCGTACAGCGCGGTGCTCTTCGACAGCGAGTACGTTGCACCCAGCGACACCTGGTTGATCGACGCCATCGTGCGACCTTCAGCAGCCAGCTTCGGCGTAGCCGCGGAACCGTAGACGTACGTATAGCCGGTCGCCAGCGCCAGCGCCGGGGTGACCTGGTACTGCAGGAGGGCACCCAGCACGTTGAAGTGGATCGACGGCTGGCCAGCGTTGCCCTGGTACTGGGCGTTCGAGTAGCGCAACCCAGCCGTGTACGGACCAATCTGGTATTGAGTCGCGATTTGCGCGATGCCCGCGCTCTTGAACGCATTGCCGCCGTTGTAACCCGAGCTCGGATAGCCCAGCGCACCGCCGAAACTCGGCTGCGCCGTTGCGTTCATCCACCCGTTCTCACCCTGGTTCGCCGCATGGAAATAGCCGCCGGCGACCGTCAGGCCACCTTGGGCGTAGTTCGCCGCCACCGACCACGATTGACCCGAACCCATCGCACCGGCCACGCCGCCGAACGAATACGCGCCTTCCGCCTGGAAGCCGTGGAAGACCGGCGAAATGTACTTCACGGCGCTGTTCTGGTTCGTCGTGTTGTCGTTGTTGTCTACGTCGCCCGGGGTCGAGAATGCCGACGCCGAAATGGCGTCGCCCGTCAGGACTTGCACCATTTCCGTCACGGCGTCGAGCTGGCGACCCAGGCGCACGGTACCGTACTGATCGGAAGCGAGGGAGACGTAAGCCTGGCGGTTGAACAACGAACGCGAGGAACCAATCGGCCCCTGGCCGCCTATGCCACCGGTACCAATGTTGAAACCGTTTTCGATCTTGAATATCGCCTTGAGGCCGCCACCGAGGTCTTCCGTCCCCCTGAGGCCCCACTTGTTCGAACCTGAGGCACCGCCATCGAGGCCGAACCGCTTGTGGCCATTGATGTTCGAGGTGTAGCCGATACCTGCATCGAGCATGCCATACAGGGTGATCGACGACTGTGCCATTGCTGCCGACGACGCTGCGAAGGCGGCAACAGCGATAACGCTGACGTTGAATTTCTTGTTTTTCATCTGTATTTCACTGTCAGGAGTGGTTTCGGGATTGTTTGAAACGGGTTTTGTTGTATTCGAATGCAGATGACGGCGCACGGCCTGCGCGTCGTCTCAAGTTGCAACGGCCGGCGTCATATTCGACAAATCGGCATATTCAATTCGATCATTTCGTCATCCTCACAATTTCCTGCGGGAAGGCGCCTTGCGTGTCCACCCATCCGGCACTCCCCCGATTAGAACAGTCGCGGCGCCCCTACCTGGACGAAAACCGCTTCCTTGCCTCCGTTGTCGCTCCAGCTATACGGCACCGTGGATTGATCACGTGCCGAGTCTCCTGCATGCAGCACAAACACCTTGCCTTTCAGTTCCAGCGCCACTTCGCCGGCGATCACGCAAAGGAACTCACCCCTGGGGGGACTTCCGAGTACGTCTTGCCTGCGGGCAGGCATACGAGGATCCACTCGAACTGCCGTCCTTCCGCCGTATTCGCGATCCGGGCGAACAAACGTGCCGACTCCGCGAAGCCCAAAAAAACTCGAGCGGATTACCGCGCCAGGCCAAACGCTCCTCCGATGGCATGTCGAAGAAGGACTGCGTCGTGACGCTCAACGCTCGCGCATTACCCGCAAGCGAGGGCGACGGTGACGAAACCAGAACACGCCCTACCTGCTCCCCAAATCGATCTGGAAATAACGGCCGCCATTGCAGACTGATCGAGCGTCCAATTCAGCCGCCGGCGACCTGGGCGAACCATTTCGCTGAGCACCAACGCAGCCGGGTCGCGCTTTGCAAGTGCAAAAACCATATCAGGAACATAAATCGTCGTCAAAATTAGTTTGATATAAGTTAATCTCGTCTGATAACCTCGCAACGCACCGGGATTTCCCTGATAGGAACGGGCGCCAAGACAAAGTGTTCGCGAGATCCGCGTCTCGGTTTTGGCTGATCGTGACTGTTTTTGCCAGGCTTTTGGGAAAGCGCTGACAGAGCACATACCGCGAGTTCCCCCACGCTGAGGTGGATGCAGGCCCGCAGTCGGGAGCTTGTCGGTTCAATGGATCGCGCCTGTCGATCGGTCTCCTGTTGCTGATCGCGCTGGTTCCCCACTACGCAGGCGCTGGCCCTCGGTGTACTGCTCAAAATGGCAATAGCTGGCCTGTACATGCTGGCATCTCGAAGCTATCCTGTCTCGGCGCGAACCCGTGGCGCCGGGCTTCTGCCTGGTGTGCGCATGAAGGCGCGACGCTGTCGCCAACCGTTGCAGGCTGACTGCTGGATGCCCATCGGACGCCCCGCGCAGTTGCTCTTCTTTCATGCCGCCAGCCAGCTGCCGGCGAACCTCGCAGTCGTTGCTCTGCTATCACCACGAGGCCGCGGCAACGACGCCCCTCTGATCTACAAGGTATCGCGCTGTCTTGAGTTCGTTGAAACAGGCGCTGAACGAAGGACGCTTCGTCTGCGTGCTAGAGGTCGTCCCTCAACAGTCCCCTTCTCGCTTGACCGCGTTCGAGCAGATCGTGCAACGCGGGCACTTGGCAGGCTGGCCGTTACTGCCATCCTTCGCCGATCGTGTCGGCCTGCACTCGGACATGAGCCCCCTGGAAGGCGCCGGAGCATTGGGAAATCCGGCCGCATCCTTGCTGCACTTTTCAGGCAAGGATCGGGAGCGTGCAGACTTGCTGCTCCAGATTGAGTCGATGAAGGCCCGCGGTCTCGAGCAATTGTTGCTGCTCAGTGGTGACCGCTTGCCAGGCCACCATCCCGGGCAGGCACCCGTGCGCTATCTGGAGTCGGTACCTGCGCTGCAGATTGCCCGCGAGCAATGCCCGGACTGGCTGTTGGGCGCCGCGTTGAACCCGTTCAAATACCGCGAAGAAGAAGGCGGCGCACAGTATCTGAAGGCGCAGAAAAAGCTTCTGGCTGGCGCTGATTTCTTTACCCTGCAACTCGGTTTCGACGCCGCCAAGCATGTTGAAGCCCAGACCTGGATGCGCGCTCAGGTACGCATGAAACCCATGCTGGCCTGTGTGATGAGGCTGACCGACAAACGCGCGGCCGCTCTGCAGACCGTGCCCGGCGTCGTCATCACCGAATCCATGCGCGCGTTGTTGGGCAGGGAGCAGCAGGTATCGCAGGCCTATGCCAGCGCACGAAGCCTCGAGCGTCTGGCCCTGCAGATCGTGGGCCTGCAACTGATGGGCTATGCCGGCGCGCATGTGTCCGGAGTGCATACGCTGGATGAACTGCTTGCGCTGGAGCAGGCGATTACCGAGCAACGGGACAGCGTGACCTCACTGACCGAGTGGGACGAACGATGGCGGGCAAGTTGGCAAATGCCTGGGGCGCCCGAGGTATGCTTCGCTCCCGAAATCGATGCGTGGGAAATGGGGCAATCCGATGTCACCGCCACCCGCCGGGAGCGCCTGCGACACACGCTGCTCTCTACCGCACATAGCCAGGTCTTCGGTGGCACGGGATGGCTCAGCAAAGCATTTGGCTGGAGCGTGACGCGGCCGATATGGAAGATCGGCGTGGCGGCTGATGCGCTACATGCGGTCGAGCGGACGGTCAAACGGCCGCTGGTCGGCTGCGATACCTGCGGCAGTTGCCGCTTGCATGACACCCTCTACGTATGCCCCGAGACATGCCCCAAAGGTCTGGCGAACGGCCCCTGTGGCGGGACCCGGCTCAATCGTTGCGAATTTGGCGACCGGGAGCGCGTGCACAGTGTCAAATACCGGATTGCCAAATCGGCCAATCAGTTACCGGTACTGGCGCAGACATTGATTCCTTGCGTCGAGGCGGGCAACCGGCACCGCAGCTCGTGGCCTGAATGGTTCGAGCCGGAAGAGTCGACGCCAGAGCGCTGAATCGAACCCCGGGAACTGATGGCTGGCCAAACACCCATGGCCCCATCGAGTCGCCCGCCTGGTAATCAACGCAGCCGGATACCAAGCGTGATCGCGACCTCGGCGCACCTTTTGATGGATTGATGCAGTGCCGCTTCGGCTCCGGTGCCGAGCGTATTCACCGAGATGGTCAGGCGCTCAATTGATTGACGCTTAAAAGAGGGCCGCGGAGGTCAACGCTCAAACCGCGTCATGCGCGGCGATGTTGCGATACTGCCCTTTGAAATACAGCAATGGCTGCGTAGCAGCAGCTTCTTGCACGTCCAACGCTTTCACCTCGCCAATCACGATCAGGTGATCACCCGCGGCGTGTTCGGCGTAGATTTCGCAATCAAGCCAGTGAAGGCTGCCGACAATGATCGGGTTACCCAGTGGCGACTGTAGCCATTCGACTCCGTGCCACTTGTCCGTGCCGCGTCGAGCGAACTGGTTGGAAATCCCGACTTGCTCGTCTGACAGGATGTTGACCACGAATCGACCTGCCTGGCGAATTTTAGGATAGCTGGCCGAACTGGACATGACGCTGAACGACACCAGCGGCGGGCTCATCGACACGCTATAGAACGACTGGCAAGTGAAGCCGATCGGCTCGTCATCAACGTGCGATGTAATGACCGTGATACCGGATGCGTAATGCCCGAGCGCTTCGCGAAAGCTCAATGGCTCGATGGCAGTGCTGGAAAGAGACATGGTAGACACTGAATACTGGGTGCGGCTCGAAAATATCAAGGAAGGCCTGAAGTCGTCAGGTCATTTTGGCTGACTTCATCGGTCGTCAATTGTGCAAGCGGCCCGTCGATCAAAATCGACCCGATAGCCCACTCGCTTCTCCGCGCTTGGCCGTTGCGAGCGGCTCACGGCGACAATGTTGCGCATGACGGGCACACCGCTTCGGCGCCGACCGGCACATATCGGCGTGCCGGCTGTCTATGCACTCACTCGGCATCCGTGCCGATGTGTGCCGTCGTACTGAAGCAGTACGCGCCAGCCACCCTCCCGCGGCGCTACCTGATCCGCTTCGATCGTCGACAACGTCCTGCCGGCCTGCTTGTGCTCGTCGGCTTGATCGGAATCGAAAAGGGCCCCTGCTTCATCTTTACTCGGGAAATCCGGGCGGCGTATTCCAACGGAATCAGGGAGCCCGCTTGAGGCCCCCCCCTGAAATCCACACGCGCTTCAATTTCCCGAGCACCCCTTCCGACTGCAGCCAAGAGTTAGTTCGAGATTTCTCGTCGGACGATTTCCGCGCCTGCACTCAAAGCTTCCAGCTTGCCTCGTGCGACTGCACGAGACAACGGAGCCATCCCGCAGTTGGTGCAAGGATAGAGCTTGTCGGCATCGACAAACTGCAGTGCTTTCCGCAAGGTGCTGGCGACTTCCTCGGGCGTTTCAACGGTATCCGTTGCCACATCGATCGCCCCCACCATCACCTTCTTCCCTCGAATGAGCTCGATCAGATCCATCGGAACGCGGGAGTTGTGGCACTCCAGCGAAACCATATCGATACTGGATTTCTGCAGCTTGGGAAAGGCTTCTTCGTATTGCCGCCACTCCGACCCCAGCGTCTTTTTCCAGTCCGTATTGGCTTTGATGCCATAGCCATAGCAAATATGCACGGCAGTCTCACACTTGAGACCTTCAATTGCCCGCTCCAGGGTCGCAACACCCCAGTCATTCACCTCATCAAAGAAGACATTGAACGCAGGCTCGTCAAATTGAATGATATCAACGCCTGCAGCTTCCAGTTCCTTGGCTTCCTGATTCAGGATCTTTGCGAATTCCCAAGCCAGTTTTTCGCGGCTTTTATAATGATCGTCATAAAGCGTATCGATCATGGTCATGGGGCCCGGCAGCGCCCATTTTATGGGTTGCTTGGTTTGCTGGCGCAAGAACTTGGCGTCTTCGACAAAAACCGGCTTTTGTCGAGCAACGGCACCGACGACCGTCGGCACGCTTGCATCATAGCGATCGCGAATTCGAACGGTCTTGCGGTTCTCAAAATCAACACCGCTGAGGTGCTCGATGAACGTCGTCACAAAATGCTGGCGCGTTTGCTCGCCGTCACTGACGATATCGATACCTGCATGTTGCTGCTCTTGCAGTGACAAGCGCAAAGCATCTTGCTTGCCCTCAATCAACCCCTCATCCTGCAATTTCCACGGCGACCAAAGCGTCTCCGGTTGCGCGAGCCAAGAGGGTTTAGGCAAACTGCCGGCAGTTGAGGTAGGCAACAATTTCTTCACAGTAGATGACCTTGTGTTTTTGATGAATCAAAGAGCGTAGTTAGCGGACCACTGCTCAAGAACAGCGTGGTACGGTTTGATGAAGTGCTCTTCGACAAACTTTCCCTGCTCGATAGCCAGCCGGCTGCGTTCTTCCCGATCGTAAACAATTCGAGTTAACGAAAAATCCTGGTGCTTCAAACTTGGCTGATAGGATTTTCCCGCCGCAGAATTCGCATTGTAAATCTCGGGCCGGTAAATTTTCTGGAACGTATCCATCGTGCTGATGGTACCGATAAGCTCGAGATCACTGTAATCAGCAAGCAAATCGCCGGAAAAATAAAAAGCCAGCGGCGCAACACTATTCGGCGGCATGAAGTAACGAACCTTCAAGCCCATTTTCTTGAAGTATTCGTCAGTCAGAGAGTATTCATCCTGCAGATATTCGATACCCAATACCGGATGCTGATTGGCGGTCCGATGATAAGTCTTGCTGCTCGAGACACTCAGGCAGATAACGGGCTGCTTTTTGAAGTTGGCCTTGTAGGCGCTTGAGTTCACGAAGCATTTGAACAGCTTCCCGTGCAGATCCCCAAAATTCTCCGGGGTGCTGAATTCGGCCTGATTCCTGGTGTGCTCCAGAAGCAGAACGCTGAAATCATAATCTCGTACGTAAGACGAGAAATTATTCCCGACGATGCCCTCGATGTGCTCACCGGTTTTTTGATCGACGATATTCGTTTTCAATATTTCAATCAACGGGAGGGACGTGCCACTGCTTTCACCGTCGATGCTCATTTCGACGGAAATGATTTCAAGCTTGACGGCATAGCGGTTGCCTTCAGGATTATCCCAATGCGCCAACGCATTGAAACGATTGTCGATCATCCTGAACGTGTTGCGCAAATTCTCTTGACGACTCGTTCCTCTAGCCAGGTTGGCGAAGTTGGTCGTGATACGCGTACTGTCTGACGGCCGATAATCTTCATCGAAGCTAAGGCGCTTGATGGCAAATGTAAAATCTTGACTCATGTTGATCTGACACCCTGATTTCCGAGATGAAGCCTGAATTCATCCCTTGGTTTTTCAATGCTTTCCGATTTTGTTTTCTGGCTCTTGCTCAGAAATCTTCAAGATATCGGCATTCAAGACAAATTTTATGCCGAGCCATCCATGAATAAAAGTGAATAGATTTCATCAAACCATTAATCATGTTCATGGTCGGGGGTGCAGGTTGGGCTGCTCGCCTCTCTCCTTCCGCACCTTCGTTGCGTGATGCAGTCAGCGACGCGGTCATACGACGCTTCATGCCCCAACGCGCTCGCGTCCTGGCACATCTGCGTCAAGGGCCTTCCTTGCTTGCGGGGTTTGACCGCCCCGGCGCTCAGCCCGGCGGAAAGCCCGACGGCGAAGTCATGGAGCAAGCTTGGGGAACGCCTTGCGCGAACAGCGGGTTCATTTCCTTCGGATCGAATCTAACGACGAACCGTGAAATGACGCGCGCGAAAAAGAGACGTTCGTCACTGCGGGTCAAGGACCGACGATCGCAGCAGATAAGGGTTTCAGGCCGGTTTCGAGTCGCTTCCGATGCGCCAGCGGAATGCCAAGCGCCTGCGCCATGGCGATTCGTGGCATGCCGTGGACGGGTACGCAGCCCGACCAGGGTTTTGCGCGAGTACGGGATCTTCAAGCCGTTCCGCTTGTTGATCCGGGAACAGATGGCGAGCTCAGGATTCGATTGCGGAGTCGTCGTCGCCGTAGAACTTCACGCCCAGCTGGATGCGTTCCCGGCCGCTTTCCACGCGATGCCGATTGGTGTCGCGTAGCGAGTAGACGCAGCCGCAATATTCTTGCTGGTAGAAGTTTTCTCGCTTGCTGATCTCGATCATGCGCGCCGAGCCGCCGCCTTTGCGCCAGTTGTATTCCCAATACAGCATGTCGGGATAGTGCGAGGCCGCGCGCACACCGCAATCGTTGATCTGTTGCATGTTCTTCCAGCGCGAGATGCCCAACGAACTGGTGATGACAGGGAAGCCGTGCTCATGGGCATACAGTGCCGTGCGCTCAAAACGCATGTCGAAGCACATGGTGCAGCGGATGCCGCGCTCCGGTTCGTTTTCCATTCCCTTCGCGCGCTCAAACCAGTTGTCGCGGTCGTAGTCGGCATCGACAAATGGAATACCGAATGTCTCTGCAAACCGGATGTTTTCCTGCTTGCGTAGTTCGTATTCCTTCAGCGGATGGATATTCGGGTTGTAGAAGAAGATCGTGAAGTCGATGCCCGACGCCTGCATGGCTTCCATCACTTCGCCCGAGCAAGGCGCGCAGCAGGAATGCAGCAGCACTTTCTTGTGCCCGCCAGGTAACGCCAATGGCTTGCGTTCGATTGTGGTTGCCATGAGAAGTGTCAATGAAATACGCCCACGTCCGCCGGACGTGGGGAGCCCGGAATTATGGGCTCCGCCCGGGAGAAATAAAAATGGATATATTTCATGTTCCCATGAACGACGTTCATGGATTCCGCTGCCACGAAGCATTGAGCTGTCGCATCGACCGGTTGAATCCACCGTCGACTACAGCCCCCGCCCGCTAAGACGCGTCCCGCGCCGCCCCATGCTCAAGCAAATGCGCAACAAAGCGCGTCAGCTTCGGCAGCGGCCGCCGATCATGCCGATACACGACATGAATCGGATGCGGCTCGGGCAAGTACGCTTGCAACACCGGCACCAGCGCGCCACTCGCCAGATCGTGAGCCACCAGCACTTCAGGCTGCAACAACAACCCCGCCCCCGCGATAGCCGCCATGCGCAGGCCATGACCATCGTCACACGTGAAAACCGGATCCTTCGAAACCTGCGGGCCATCCCAGCTTTTGAGCTTCCACCCGTTACGGCCATTCCACACCGAGTGAGACAGGCAGTGATGCGCGCCCAGGTCCTGCGGCGTCTCCGGACGCCCATGCCGCGCGAGGTAACCGGGCGACGCACAGATCACCATCCGATACATGGCCAGCGGCTTCGCGATCAGGTCGACATCGCCCAGCGCACCAATACGAATCGCCAGATCGAACCCCTCGTCAACCAGATCGACGACGCGATTGCTCAACGCCAGCTCGATGCGCACGAGCGGGTACATCTGCTGGAAAGTCGCCGCCAAAGGCGCGACGACACAGGACCCGAAGGTAAGCGGCGCACTGATACGCAACGTGCCGGACGGCGACGCGCGCAACCGTTCGACCGACGTCTCGGCGATACGCACATGTTCGAGCGCGCGCTTGGCATCTTCGTAGAACACGCGCCCCGCATCCGTCAGGCTTTGCCGTCGCGTGGTGCGCTCCAGCATGCGCGCACCGAGGCGCTCTTCGAGTTCGCGCACATACTTGCCCACCATGACCGCCGATATGCCCAGCCGCTGCGCCGCCTCGGTGAAGTTGCCCCCTTCCACGACGGCAACGAAGGTTTCCATTGAACGCAGCTTGTCCATATTCCGAACTGGCGATTAGTAGTGTCGGAAATTAGAGCACATTTATCGCAATATTGGTTCGATGAACAATGGCCACTCCAACCTGAAATCGAAAAGGAGTGGTTCCATGAAGATCGTTGTAATCGGCGCCGGTGGCGACGTAGGGCGTGCCGTGGCAGATGAGCTCGCGCGCGACGGAAAACACGACATCATTCGCGTGGGTCGCACCTCGGGCGACCATCAGGTCGACATCGCCCGTGACGAGAGCGTGAGCGCGCTGTTCGGAAAGATCGGGCAAGTCGACGCGATCATCGTGGCCGCGGGCAATGTCATCCTGGCTCCGATCGAAAAGATGACGGCGGCCGAATTCCACAAGGGATTGCAGGACAAGCTGCTGAGTCAGGTGCGCGTCGCACTGGTTGGTCAGCACGCCCTGTCCGATGGCGGGTCGATCACGCTGACTTCGGGCATCGCCGTCGATGATCCGATTGCGCAAGGCGCCAACGCCGCAACGTCGAATGCCGGGATTGAAGGCTTCGTGCGCGCTGCCGCATGCGATTTTCCCCGGGGCATCCGGATCAATGCCGTGAGCCCGACCATGCTGACGGAATCCATCGACCGGTTCGGTCCGTTTTTCCCTGGCTGCGAGAGCGTGCCGGCGGCACGCGTGGCCATGGCCTATCGGCGCAGCGTGGAGGGGGTGCATAGCGGTCGCGTCTATCGGGTTGGGCACTGACGTTGAGGGCTCGCCCCGCGAGCCCCCATCCCGCGCTCCGCCGCCTGCCCCAGATTCCGCCAGGCCATCACCGCACCGACCACCAGCAGCAGAACCGACACGATCAACGCCCGCGCCATCCCATGCACAAACGTCACACCCCCCGCCTCGCGAACGAAGAAGCCAAACAGCGCGACGCCCATCACGCCGCCCACCTGCCGGGCCGTATTCAGCAACCCCGACGCCACACCTGACTGCGCACCGCTCACCGCCGCGAGCGCCGCATCCGTGATGGTCGGTATCGTCAGCGCGATGCCGCTGCCGGCCAGCAGCATCGGAATCGCGAGCAGCGCGTTGGAGTGCACGGCGATGGCCGGCCACATCGCCAGATAACCGGCCGCGGAAATCGACAGTCCGGCTGTCGCCAGCGTGCGCGCGCCCAGCCGGCCGGTCAGTCGCCCGGCAACGATGCTCATGGCCATCAGCACGCCCATCATCGGCAGAAACGCCACACCCGTGCGCACGGGTGTCATATGCCAGACGGACTGAAACAGCAGGCTCAACGTAAACACGATGCCGTAGAACACCAGATTCGCGATCGCACCGATCACGATCGAACTGCGGACGATCCGGTCCTGCCACAACGTGGCCGGCAGCATCGCGTCCGGATTGCGCGCTTCCAGCCGGATGAACGCGATGCCCAACCCGACGCACAACGCGAACGCACAGACGATGACTGGACTGCGCCACCCCAGCGCACTGAGCTCGGTCGACGCGAACGTGAGCGCCGCCAGCGCAAACGCGCCGGTCAGTTGCCCGGGAAGATCCAGGTGCCTGCCACGCTGCGCTTGCGTGTCGGGCGCAAACCGCCATGTCATCCAGATACCGGCCATGCCAACCGGCACGTTGACCAGGAAAATGCTGCGCCAGCCGACTGCCGCGATGAGCAACCCGCCTGCCAAGGGCCCCGCGGCCAGCGCGATACCGCCGCCGGCGCCCCACCAGCCGATCGCGCGGCTGCGCGCCGCCGCGTCGTCGAATGCCAGGCGCAGCACGGCCAGCGAGTTCGGCACCAGCAGCGACGCGCCGATCCCCTGGACGAGACGCCACGCGATCAACGCGCCCATCGAATGCGCGATGCCGCAGCCGATCGACGACAGCGTGAATATCGCGTAACCGGCCATGAACACGCGCTTTGCGCCCAGCCGGTCGCCGAGGGCGCCTGCCATCAGCAGGGTCGCCGCGAACACGAGCGCATACGCGTTGACGACCCATTGCAGGTCGGTGACCGCTGCGCCAAAGGCCGTGCGCAATGCATCGAGCGCAACGTTGACGACGCTGACGTCGATCAGGACGACCGCAAAACCGAGGCACGCCGCCGTTTGAACCAGCCGCGGATGAGGGGTGGAAGATGTCTGCATCGGCAATCCTTCGCATTCGGAGGATTGAAGCGTAGAGGATCGCCTTCTGTGCGAATATTCCGCAAAACAGCACAGCAACCTGGAGAAAATGCACCGATGTTCGACTGGGAAAACCTGCGGTACTTCGTTGCCGTCGCACAGGCGGGGAGTCTTTCGGCGGCGGCCAGGCGGTTGAATGTCGACCATGCGACCGTCAGCCGTCGCTTGGGCGCACTCGAAACCGAATTGAAGGTGCGCGTGATCGACAGGTTGCCACGCGCGTGCCGGCCGACCGCCGCGGGCCGACAGATGCTCGAATTCGCCGAGAAAATGGAGGAGCACGCGTTCGCGATCGAGCGTCTCGCGCTCACCGAACATCTGCCGATGCACGGCACCGTGACGATCAGCGTGCCACCCGTACTCGCCAACAATTTCTTCGCGAATCATCTCCATGAATTCGCGCAATTGCATCCGGGCATTCGACTGTCGATGGCCAGCCAGGCGCAAAGCGTATCGCTCGCCCGTCGTGAAGCGGATATCGCGGTGCGCCTGTTCCGCCCCGAGGAGCCGCAGAACGTGACGCGCAAGCTGGGCGAGATGCCTTTCGGGCTCTACGCGAGCCGCGACTATGCGCACGCGTCGACGCCCGACGATTGGGGCTTTATCTGCTACGACGCGCAATTCGCAGAAATGCCGCATCAGAAGTGGCTCGAGTCGATCGCTCGAGGCCGCCGCATCGCCTGCGAAGTCAGCGATATCACGACGCAGCAGGTCGCGGCCCGCACGGGAATCGGCGTGGCAGGGCTGCCCGTGTTCATGGGCGACCGCGATCCCGGGTTGCAGCGCCTGCCGTTCGACGGGGAATCGTACTCCCGCGAAATCTGGCTGGTCGTGCATGCCGATCTAAGGCATTCGCCGTCGATTCGGGCAGCAATCGACTTTATCGGCGACGTGACGGGCAGGACCTTCGCACCGGCTTCCGCGCGGTAGCAACGGCCGTCACGGCCGCCTGCGATACCGGGCGCGGGCGGCCGATCGTCCTGTCACGCGTGCAGCGACGGCTCGACCCTGAAATAACTCAGGTTGAAGTACCAGTAAGGATCGGAGGTCGGAAGATCCTCGCTCGGCCGCGCCCGATTCGGCCATCGAGAGACCTTTCGCAAATTGAAATTCTGCGGATCGGGCCAGCCGAACGCCCGGAAGATGCACTCGGCCAGTTCGTCTTCGATGCTGTTGCGGAACTTCCATTTCCCCAGGAAGTAAAAGAACATCATGACCAAGGCACCTGCGACCAGTGCCCCTCCCATCATGATCGCGAAGTCGCCGATGCTGCCTTCGCCACGGAAAAAGTTGATCCCCAGGAAGACGGCCATGATCAACTCCACGAACACGAAGAACCCCAGCGTGCCCTTCCGCTCGAATCGGCCACGCGCCTTCGTACCCATGATCGCATTCGGATAGATCGCCACCACGGCGTCCGAATCGCGCTGGACCGCATAGGCGAAATAGCGGTGCTCGCCGATTTTTTCGGCGACGACCTTGACCGCCTCTCCACTGCGCATCGGCATCATCCACAGCACGCCGTGAAAATGATTGCCGTCCATCTCGAACTCCACCCAGTCCGCTTCGTCTTTCCAGCTCGATCCGTCGGTCGCATCGACCATCACCCGCGCCTGGGCGCCCATGCCCAGCAACGTCGCCGCAATCGCGGTCGCCCCCACGACGCCCGCTGGCGGTGGAGGTATCTGAGGCGGGGCTGCCGCGCGCTTTTTCGACACACGGGCCAACGTGCCCTGCAACAGAACCAGATTGTCCTTCCACCCCGGCACCTGGCCCTCCGGTTTCCCGGCTGCGCGCCGGGCCGCGATCAACGCCTGCAATTCGTCTTCCATCAGCCGCTCCATGAAGTGACGATCCACCCGATATGGTGCGGGGGCGCTCGTCTGTCGTGGCATCTCGTCGGCGCACGCGCGTCGAAATTGTGCCATTGCCCGGACGATGCCTGCACCGTTTTGCGTCACCCCTGAATTTCCGTGAAGCCGCCCCGCTCCTTCAAACCATCGCCCTCAACCACCCGAGCAAATCCGCCTGCGCACTCCCGGCGGCCACCGGTTCCGGCGTCAGCAAGCAGTAATGCGAACCATCCTCGACGAATCCGAGCGGCGCGACCAGCACACCGCTTTCGATGTCGTCGCGAACGAGGTGCCACGGGCCGATCGCGACACCGAGCCCCGCGACGGCCGCCTGCAGGCTGAAGTAGAAATGGTCGAAGGTCTGCCCGCGCCCACCCGAGGCCGGCTGGTTCGCCGCTACCGCCCATTCCTTCCACGCGTCCGGGCGTGTCCGCGTATGCAATGGCGGAGCGTCCTTCTTCAACGCGCAATCACCACGACGCGTGGCAAACCACGCATCGACTTTATCCGGCCGGCAAACCGGCCCGACCCGCTCTGCGAACAGACGCTCCGCGTGATACCCCGCTGGCCACGCAAAGTCATTGCGTCGAATCGCCATGTCGATGCCGCTGTCGAATGAAAACGGGCCGCCCGCGGCAGCCAGGTGAATGTCGACGCCCGTATGCCGCGCCTGAAAATCCGGCCAGCGCGGAATCAACCAGCGCATCAGCAGCGTCGGCTCGCACGACAGGACCCAGCGGCGCGCCCGGGCGGCCTCGGTGCGTAATTCGTGCGCGGCGTGACGCATCAGGCCCAGCCCATCATGGACGGCCTGCGCCAGCTTGCGGCCCGCATCGGTCAGGAAGACGCGACGGCTACGCCGCTGGAACAGCGCCACACCCAGGTCATCCTCGAGCAGTCGCACCGCGCGGCTGACCGCGCCATGAGTCAGGCACAGCTCGTCGGCGGCACGGCTGAAATTCTCGTGACGCGCCGCCGCCTCGAAGCAACGCAAGGCCATCAGCGACGGCAGGCTGGCGCGAACGGATTGTGAGTCAATCTCACCATTCTGGTCAGAAATCATCGCTTTTCCCGATGTAACGTGACCCATAAGATTGCGTCATCAAGCCATCAACCGCAAGGACAAGACGATGACCGAACTGATAGTTGTAGTCACCATCACGCTGCTGGCCGTGATCAGCCCGGGCCCGGACTTCGCGATGGTCACGCGCAACAGCCTGATGCTGTCGCGCCGCTCGGGCGTGCTCACCGCGCTGGGTATCGGGCTCGGCGTGACGGTTCATGTGAGCTACACGCTGCTGGGCGTCGGCCTGCTGATCCGCCAGTCGCTGTGGCTCTTCAATGCCGTCAAGCTGGTCGGCGCGATCTACCTGATCTACCTGGGCGTGAAGATGCTCATGACGAAGGCAAGCAACGGGCAGCCCGACACACGCGTCGCCCCGCTGTCCGACCTGGCCGCGCTGCGCACCGGCTTCCTGACCAATGCGCTGAACCCCAAGACCACGGTGTTCATCGTCAGCCTGTTCATGCAGGCCGTGCGGCCCGACACGCCGTTGATCGTGCAGATCGGCTACGGCGCGTTCATCGCCGTCGCGCATGCCGGCTGGTTCAGCCTGGTGGCGCTGTGCTTTTCCGCAACGGCCGTCCGCGACCGCCTGCTGGCGCTGCGGCACTGGATCGACCGCACCTTCGGCTGCCTGCTCGTGGGCTTCGGCGTCGCGCTGGCCATCGCGCGCGGCGGGCGCTGATCTGAATTTCCGGGCCGCCGCGCTTCAAGGACACCATCGCGCGCGCTGACCCGGCCCCGCCCCCGGGTCAGCGCTTCGCGGTCAATCCCGCCCGCGCGCCCACCGGATCCCGGCTGCGCCCGAGCAGCGCCGCCAGCGACAGATCCGCGAGCTTGCCGAACGGCGCACGCAGCAGGCTCGGCAGGTTCCAGCGCCCGAGCACGAACACGCCCTTCGCATGACTCATCGCGCGGAATCCTTCGATGCCGTGATACGCGCCCATCCCGCTCGGGCCGACGCCGCCGAACGGCAAGTCTTCCTGCGCGACGTGCAGGAGCGTGTTGTTGATGCCGACGTTGCCCGACGTGGTGCGCGAGAGCAACGACGCGCAGTCGCTGTCCTGCGCGCCGAAGTAATACAGCGCAAGCGGTCGCGGACGCGCATTCACGTAGTCGACGACTTCGTCGATCGTGCGATATGTGCGCACCGGCAGGATCGGCCCGAAGATTTCTTCCTGCATGACGGTCGTATCGTCGCCGGCCCCGACGATCAGCGTGGGCGCGAGCGTCCGCTTGCGGGTGGCCGCCTGCTGCGGATTCACGCCCGCCTCGATCACGCGCGCGCCTTTGCTGCGTGCTTCGTCGACGAGCCCTTTCAGGCGATCGTAATGCCGGTCGCTGACGATCGACGTGTAGTCCGGGCTGGTCGGCCCTTCCGGATAGAAGCGCGCGACGGCCGCATCGTATTGCGTGACGAACGCATCCAGGTCGTCTTCATGCACCAGCGCGTAGTCGGGCGCCACGCAGGTCTGCCCGCCGTTCGACAGCTTGCCGAACACGATGCTGGACATCGTCCGGTCATCGACGTGCCCCCGCGCGACGATCGCCGGGCTCTTGCCGCCGAGTTCGAGCGTCACCGGCACCAGATTGTCGCTGGCCGCCTTCATGACCTTGCGGCCTACCTGCGTGCTGCCGGTAAACAGCAGATGATCGAACGGCAAGCCGCTGAACGCGGCGCCGACTTCCGGGCCGCCGAGCACGACCGCGACTTCTTCGATCGGGAAAGTCTCCGCGAGCATCCGGCGCATCACCTCGCTGGTGCGCGGCGTCAGTTCCGACGGCTTGAGCATCGCGCGGTTGCCCGCGGCCAGCGCGGTGGCCAGCGGAATGAACGTGAGCGCGAACGGGTAATTCCACGGCGCCATCACGCCGATGACACCCAGCGGCTGGTATTCCACGTGCGCCTGCCCGGCGCGATAGAAGATGCCGACGTGCCGGCGCTGCGGCTTCATGAAGCGGCGCAGGTTGCGCGTCAGGTAGTCGATCGCCTGGATCACGCCGACCAGTTCCATGATCGCGGTCTCGTGTCGCGAGCGATGCCCGAAATCGACGCTGACCGCTTCCTCCACTTCGCGGCGATACGCGAGCACCACGGCGCGCAGCCGCGCGAGCCGGGCCTTGCGCTGCTGCATGCTCGGCGGCCCCTCGCTGACGAATGCGTTGCGCTGGCGGGCCAGCAACACCGCCGGGTCGAAGCTCGAGCTGGATTCTGCGGAAACGGCCATGGTGCACCTCACGAGGTTGTGTCGATGTAGACACTGTCAACTTGCATGCGGCGGATCATAGGACCACAATGTGTTCCCTGTCAACATAGGAGCAACACGATGTCGTCGGATGGGGATGCGGATGCCGGGCAGAAGGCTTATCACCATGGGGATCTGCGTCGCGCGATCATCGAAACCGCGCTCGACACGCTGCAGGAGCAACAGGGCTGGCAGTTCACGCTGCGCGAAATCGCGCGGCGCGCGAACGTCAGCCACTCCGCGCCGTACCGGCATTTCCCGGACAAGGCCGCGTTGCTGCACGAGCTCGCGCTGATCGGCTTCGATCGCCTGCGCGACGATCTCGCCGCGTCCGTCGATCCCGCAACCGATGCACCGGACGTGCTGCTCGCCCTCGCCTATGCCCATCTCGCGTTCGGGCAGCGCAACCCGGATCTCTATCGACTGATGTTTGCCGCGGATGCCGGGGAGCCTTCGGACATCCATCTCGATCCGCGCGTGCAAGCCCCCTTCCTGCTGGTCGTCGACATCCTGGAGCGCGGCCAGCGCGCCGGCACGATCCGCCCGCGCCCGGCGCTCGGCCAGGCGACCGCCTGCTGGGCGCATCTGCATGGCCTGACGATGCTGGCGATCGACGGGCGGCTGGTGCGCGAGAAGGTTGGCGACCACGCGATCGAAGATGCGCTGACCACCTTGCTGGACGGACTCGTGCTGCCCGCCACGCCCGCGCGGACGGCCAGGACGAAAAGGCCTTGACCTTCGACTTTGCTTAAAGGTTATGGTTTGCCTCGGCAGCGTATCGAGGTCATGGGTATGTGCCATGCCATCCGACAATCCGGCGGTGCGTCGACGACGTCCGCCCCGTGGCCGATGAAAGGGAAACCGCATCATGAGCAAGCGCATCCTTCACGTCGTGAGCAACGTCGCGCACTACGCCGATCCGTCGCAACCGACCGGCCTGTGGCTGTCCGAACTGACCCATGCGCATCACATCTTCGCGGCAAAAGGCTATGAGCAGCAGCTCGTGAGCCCCAAGGGCGGCGTGTCGCCGCTGGAGCCGCGCTCGCTCAAATGGCCGCATGCGGACGCCGCCGCGAAAGCGTGGCGGGCCGACCAGGCCAACGCGGCGCTGCTGGCCACCACCGCACGCCCCGACGAGATCGATCCGGCCGATTTCGATGCGATCTACTTCACCGGCGGCCATGCGGTGATGTGGGACTACCCGGACGATGCGGGGCTGCAGCGCCTCACGCGCGAGATCTACGAGCACGGCGGCGTCGTGTCGTCGGTCTGTCACGGCTACTGCGGGCTGCTGAACACCAAACTATCGGATGGCTCGCTGCTGGTTGCCGGACGCCGGATCACCGGCTACTCGTGGGTGGAGGAAATCCTGGCCGGCGTCGCGAAGAAAGTGCCCTACAACGTCGAGCAGCAGATGCAGCAGCGTGGCGCGCGTTACGAGAAGGCGCTGCTGCCGTTCACGTCGAACGTCGTCGTCGACGGCCGCCTCGTGACCGGCCAGAATCCGCAATCGGCAAAGGCGACCGCGGAACAGGTCGTCGCGTTGCTGTGATGTGATGCGCCGGCGCGCCGCTAGGCGCGGGGTGGCCGGCGGCGCACCACCGCTTCGTCGCGATCGGCGGCGGCAGTCGCAGCCTCGCCGCCATCCGCCGCATTCCCGGGCGGGATGCGCGACAGCAATCGTTTCGCATGGGTTGCACAATCGACCGACTCCGGTTTCGCGGCGATGTCGGCGATCAGCGACACGACCTGCGCCTTGCTTTGCGCGAGCCGCGCCTCCAGCGCCTCGATGTCCTGCACCTTGCGGCACAGCGCCTCCAGCAACGAATCGCATGGCCATTGCGCGAGGTCGGCCGGCATCAGCGTGCGGATCTCTTCAAGACTGAAATCCGCCTTCTGCGCGGCCGTGATCAGGTCGAGCACCGTCACCGCTTCCTGCGGATAGGTGCGATAGCCGTTCGCTTCGCGCTCGACGAGCGTCAGCAGACCGATGCGCTCGTAAAAACGGATGCGCGAAGGGGTAAGGCCGGTGCGTTCCGCCAGTTCCCCGATCTTCATGTTCCGATACTCCCCGGCCGGATCGCATCCGGCGATCTGCCCCGTCGCGATTGTCAGTCGTCTCCTGATGTTGATTCGCAATCCGATCTTTATCGGCTTTCTGACGAATGGCGACCTGGCGGCGCGCGCTCAAATCACCTCGAAACGCAGCCCCGCATGGCGCACCAGCCGCTCGATGTAGCGCGCGTCGAACATCGTCGCAGGCGTCCAGAAGCCGCCGCCGCGTCCGGTCTTGACGCCATTGTCAACGCAATCCAGTGCGAGACTGATCGCGGCCTGACCGAGCATCTTGCCGGTGGAGCCGTAGCCCGGATCGCGGTCGCCGGTGACTTTCACGCGCAGGGTCTTCCCGTCGTCCGTGCGGCCGAAGAATCGCAGGTCGTAGCGGCCGGCCAGTTGCGCCGCGGCGCTCGGCCCCTCGCCGGGTTTCGGCAGCAGGAAGCGCTCCATCAGGCTGCGCACCGGCTTGATGACGACACCCACCATGAACGCGCCGAGGCCGGCCACCATCGTCACCGCGGTCAGGCGGCCCTTGAGGCCCGTGCCCGTCATCACCGCTTCGTCATACGTGAAGCGGCTGCCGTACGCATTGCCGGCCAGTGCATTGGAGCGATGCACGACGCGCTCGTTGATCGCCGCCATCACGAAGGGCGCGATCCACGCGTCGAAGTCGCGATCGAACGCGGCGGATCGCACCGCATGCTGGCGTGCCGTAAAACCATGTCCCTTCGGGCACAGCGAATAAGGATCGAGCAGTTCCCTGCGCAACGCGGGATCCGCCGCCGCTTCCCGAACGACGTTGATCACGCTCGCCACCGTGCCGCCCGACGCGCCGCCCTTCAGCGTTTTCACACGCATCTTCACCTGCGCGGCCGGTACGCCCCACTGTTGCCGCGCCTGTTGCTGCAGGAAGAACACGCCCATGTCCGACGGCACCGAATCGAAACCACAGCAATGAACGATGCGCGCACCGGATTGCCGGGCCGCCGGTTCGTACTTGTCGATCATCCGTTTGATCCACTGCGTCTCGCCGGTGAGGTCGCAGTAGTCGGTGCCGGTCTCGGCGCAGATCCTGACCAGCGGCTCCCCGTAAAGCGCATAGGGGCCGACGGTGGACACGACCACCCGCGTCTGCGCGCAGAGCGCTCGAAGCTGCGCTTCGTCGGCCGCATCGGCAACGATGATCGGTACCGACTGCCCGGCCGCGCCCAGCGTATCCCTGACCTGCCTGAGCTTCGCTTCGGAGCGGCCGGCGATGGCCCAGCGCAGCGTCTCGCCGGCACCCGACAGGTACTCGGACAGGTAGCGGGCGAGAATCTGCCCGACAAAACTGGTGGCGCCAAATACGACGAGATCGTGAGTCGGCCGGGTCATGGGCGGTTCCTTCGCGCGGGCGTGCCGCGGCGTTGCGTGGCGTCAGCGTTGCTTTCCGGGTTCATCGAAGGCCTTCAACGGGGTCGGCAGGTTCAGCACCAGTTGCGCGTCCTTCACTACGTCGAGACGCAGGATGGTGGACGCGCCAAGCCCGTCGAGCAGCTGGCTCAACGGACCGCCGTGCCGCACCAGCTCGACATTGCGCGGCAACAGGCGCTGGGCGAACGATAGCGCATTCGTCTGCACCGATGTCTGGTGCCATTCGCCGTCGATGCGATTGATCATCGTCGACGTGCCCATGTGCGACTGCGACGCGACCTGGGTCAGTTCGGGCATCGGCACGCTCAGGCTCAGGTCCGGCCGGCCGCCCGGGCCGGCAATGCGGGCGCTGGCGGTGGCGCCCAGGCTCACGTCGATATCGGCGAGCCACTTGGGCAGCTGATAGCCATGCACGCCGCGCACCCGCGCGATTTCCGTGGTGACCGGCAGCGCCAGCACGTGCGCGAAGAAGCTCCGGCGCCGCATCGAATCGATCAGCTCGAGCGCATGCGACCCGGTTGCGCCGGGCCGGCGGATGACCACCGCGACGGACACTTCGTCATACGGATCGTTGTCGCACACCGAATACGAGAAGAAGGTCAGCGCGGCCAGCCCGTATCCGGGAAGCGCGCGCAGCGGTTCGAGCGGCACCGGCAGTGTGGTCCGCAGGCGTTCGAGCGGCGCCAGGAACAGCAGCTGAATGCTGCTGGAACGGTAGTAGAAATTCGGCGCCCAGGTCGGGCCGACCCTTGACGCGACCTGACGCTTCGGAATCCGACGGAAAAAATCGATGTTCCCCGCCGCGGGATCGCGCGCCACCTCGTCGAGGTCAGGATTCATCCGGAACCGGTCGTAATACCCGCCTTCGGGTACGTCGACCTTGTGCGGCCCGAATTCGACCTGTGTAAAACGCCTGTCCATGTTCGTCGCCTCTCGTCGATGATCGACCGTGGCAGGCAACACCCGAAGCCTGCTGACTCACTGCCGTCAGCAAGCACTCTAAGATTTAAGTCAACTTTAAGGTCAAGGGCCCGAATAGAGGGGCGCGTCGGATTGCGCCCGGGCTACCGGCCGGCACTCGCCGTGCCGGCGTCGGATCATTTGGCGGTCGTGCGACGGCCCTTGCCGGGTGTCGACACCTCGCCCGGATTGCGCAACCGGTCCATCACCCAGCGCGTACGCTCCGTGCAGCTCAGTTCGGTCGGCCGGTTCTTGATGGTGTCGATCGCGACGAGCAGTTGCGCCTTGTTTTCCTTGAGGCGTTTTTGCATCGCGTCGATCTCGGTGACTTTCCGTTCGAGTGCCTCCACGAGCCCGTCATGCTGCCAGTTTCCGGCTTTCAACGGCAGCAGATGGCGGATCTGTTCCAGCGAGAACCCGGCACGTTGCGCGCCGGCGATGATCTCGAGCATCCACACCGCGTCGTCGCCATAGTCGCGATAGCCGTTCGTGCCGCGCTCGACGGCCGTGAGCAGCCCTTCAGCCTCGTAGAAGCGGATCCGCGAGGCCGTCAGGCCACTGAGCTTCGCGAGCTCCCCGATTCTCATACCTGCCTCTCCAGCGTGTTGACATTAAACCTAACTTTAAACCTAGAGTGGGCGCATCGCCAAGGCAGGCGGGCATCGGATGCCGCGTCATGCGCAGCGCCGGCCTGGCGACCATCGCGAACGGCAAGACCGTCACGAATCGATACCGCCCACCGAACAGGAGCAGACATGGGTTACGTCACAACGCAGGATGGCGTCGACATCTTCTACAAGGACTGGGGGCCGCGCGACGCCCAGGTGATCTTCTTTCATCATGGCTGGCCGCTCAGCGCCGACGACTGGGATGCGCAGATGCTCTTCTTCCTGGCACAGGGCTATCGCGTGATCGCGCACGACCGTCGCGGCCACGGCCGCTCCAGCCAGGTATGGGACGGTCATGACATGGATCACTACGCGGACGACGTCGCCGCGGTCGTGAATCACCTCGGCGTGCAAGGCGCCGTTCATGTCGGCCATTCGACCGGCGGCGGCGAAGTCATTCACTACGTCGCCCGCCACGGCGAAGACCGCGTCGCCAAGGCCGTGCTGATCAGCGCCGTTCCGCCGCTGATGGTCAAGACGGACAGCAATCCGGGCGGCCTGCCGAAAGAGGTGTTCGACAACCTCCAGGCGCAACTCGCGGCGAACCGCGCGCAGTTTTACTACGACGTGCCGGCCGGCCCGTTCTATGGCTACAACCGCGCCGGCGCAAAGCCGTCGCAAGGCGTCATCTGGAACTGGTGGCGGCAGGGCATGATGGGCAGCGCGAAGGCGCACTACGACGGCATCGTCGCGTTCTCGCAGACCGACTTCACCGAAGACCTGAAAAGCACCACGATTCCCGTGCTCGTGATGCATGGCGACGACGACCAGATCGTCCCGTATGCCGATTCCGGTCTGCTGTCGGCGAAGCTGGCCAGGAACAGCACGCTGAAGACGTATGCGGGCTTCCCGCATGGCATGCCCACGTCCAACGCCGAGACGATCAACGCCGATCTGCTCGCGTTCATCCGCGGCTGAACGCCGAACATGCCGCCGCGGCCTTCAGTTGCCATCGCGGCTGAAGGCCGCCTTCCACCGGCTCTCGAACGCAGCTAGTCGAGCGCGCGAAGAAAATCGGGGACCGCCTCTCCGATCGAGGCAAGATAGCCGGCCATCGCGCCGGCGACCTTGCGCACGGCGGGACGCGCCGTCATCCGTTCACGCCACGCGAGCAGGCGGGGCGTTTCGTCCGTCATCGGTGCGCCCTTGCGCGCGCCGAACAACTGCGCCATGTAGAACGCAATGTCGGCACAGGAATACGTTTCGGCCAGAAACTCGCGATCCGCCAGCACGTACTCCATGCGCCGATAGTAGTGCGCCGCTTCCGCGCGTGCGGCCTGTGCCGCCGGATCGTCGGGCGTCGCTTCCAGCCCCATCAGCCGGACGACGTGCGGAAAATAGATTTCGTCGCTGCAGTGTTCGAGCTGACGCGCGATGGCGCGCGCCGCCGGATGCGCCGGCCATAGCGCGGGATCGGGCTTCAGGTCCTCGAGATACTCGAAGATCTGCGTGGAATCGAACAGCTCCAGATCACCGTCGATCAGCACCGGCACCTGCCGCTTCGGGTTGATCCGCAACACATCCGGATGCTTGGGATCGTAGCCGCGAAGCTGGCTGAACGGCACCATCACCAGCTCGAAGTCGACGCCCTTCTCGTGCGCCGCAATCTCGACCTTCGCGCCGAACATGCTCAGCGGCCCGGAAATGATCTTCATCGCTTGATCCCCTGTGGTGTCGTGTTGCGTAACCCGCGTCGATGAAACGGATCGGGAATGCGGCAAAGCATAAGCCCGATAACATGACACCTCATGTCAGGTATTTGAGGTAACGTGTCGCTCATGAAAGCGAGCCGCCTGTTGTCGATCATGATGATGCTGCAAGCGCGCGGCCGGATGACCGCACCGGCGCTCGCCGATGCTCTGGAGGTGTCCGAGCGCACGATCCTGCGCGATATCGACCAGCTCTCCACGGCCGGCGTGCCGATCTGGGGCGACCGCGGCCGCAACGGCGGCTTTCAGTTGAGCGACGGCTGGCGTACCGATCTCACGGGGCTCACCGAGCATGAAGCGCACGCGCTGATTCTGGCGGGCCTGCCCGGGCCCGCGAGCGAACTGGGCCTCGACGGCATGGCGACCTCCGCGCGGCTGAAGATGATCGCGAGCCTGCCGCCCGGCTCACGCGAGCATGCCGATCGCGTCGCCAGCCGGCTGCACGTCGACACCGTGGACTGGTACCGGGCGCAGGAAACGCCTGCCCTCCTGCGGGAAGTCGCCGACGCGGTGTGGGGGGCGTACCGTATCGACGTGAAGTATCAGAGCTGGCGCGGCGTGTCCCGCCGCGAACTCGAGCCGCTCGGCCTGGTGCTCAAGGGCGGCGCGTGGTACCTGGTCGCCAGGGTGGTCGGCAAGCCGGGCGCACTCACGTTCCGGGTCGCGAATATCCTAGAACTCGACGCATCGCGCCGTCGCTTCAAGCGCCCCACGCGATTCGACCTGGCAACGCACTGGCGCGACGCGATGAGCCGGTACGAGGCCGAACTCAATCGGCTGACCGCCCATATTGCCGTGTCGCCGCGCGGCGAAACCTGGCTGGCCAACGCACGGATCAAGACCGTGCCTGCCGCGCAGGATGCCAGCAGCGCGGAGGTGCCGCCCGGATGGAAAGCATTCCTGATGCCCATCGAATCGATCGAGCACGGCGCGCGGAAACTGCTGGGGTACGGCGCACACGTGAAAATCCTCGGGCCGCAGGCGCTCAAGGATGAATTCATCGAAGCGTTGTCGCAGGTGAAAGCGCTTTATCAGGCAGGCGACGATTGAAGCGTTGCCGTTTGCGTCGATGAGGCTTCGGCGATTCGAAACATTGGAACCCCTGCGCCTCCGTCACGTTTGAAGTCGCACCTTTCAATGTCTCGCGTCGACGCGACCGTCATCCGCCCGAATCCGTTTGGCTTATAGTGCGGGTTGCCGATTCGACGAGGAGCGCTGCAATGACACTGCTGGCCAATGGTCCGTTTGAAGTGAAGCTGAATCCGGAATCCCTGAGTACCGTCGCGGAACAGACCGGGCTCGGTCGCATGTCGCTGGACAAGCAGTATCACGGCGACCTCGAAGCCGTCAGTCAGGGAGAGATGCTCGCGTTTCGAAGCAGCGTCCAGGGCTCCGCCGGCTATGTGGCGATGGAAACCGTGCAAGGCGCGCTGGGCGGCCGCCACGGCAGTTTCGTCCTGCAGCACAGTTCCACCATGACCCGCGGGCAGCCCCAACAGTCGATCACCGTCGTGCCCGATTCCGGCACGGGAGAATTGCTGGGACTCTCCGGCGCGATGATCATCACCATCGAAAGCGGCCGGCATTCGTACCGCTTCGACTACACGCTGCCTGACTCGCCTCAGTAAGCGGGCTCATGGGGATGCGGCGACTTCATTGCGTCGCCGCGCTGGTTCAGTAGCGCCCTCTGTGCAGCATTCACCTGCTCGATACCCGGCGATTGCGCCTCGACGAAGGCGTTGCCGGGTTCGCTCATGATCGTGCAAATGCATTCGACCGCGGCGACGCGCCCAACCATCGCCGCCCCGTCACGCCACGATCGCAACGGGTTCAATTCCACGCATGGCGCGCCGGCCGCACGCCGTTCAGGTAGTAGTTGCCGACGAGGTGATATTTCCAGCGCACCGGATCGTGCAGCGTATGCGTGCGGGCATTGCGCCAGTGCCGGTCGAGGTTGTGCTCGGCCAGCGTCGCCTGCGTGCCGGCCAGCTCGAACAGCTTCTCGCCCGCGAGCAGCGCGATCTCCGTCGTCAGCACCTTCGCCTCGCCCACCGCCACCGACGCGCGCGCGACATCGTCCTCGGTCACGTCGCCGCGCGCCGCGATCTCGTCGAGCGTACGCGCCGCACGCTCGAGCAGCGCCTCCGCCGCATGCAGCTGGATGTGCAGACGGCCGATCTCGCGGATCGTCAACGGATCGTCGGCCGCCCGCTCGACGCCGCTGTCGACCCACGGCCGCGTGCGCGTGCGCACGAACGCCAGCGTATCGTCGAGCGCGGCCCTGGCGATGCCCGCGTCGATCGCGGCCTGGATGATCTGCGACAGCGGGCCGTTCAGCGTCGGCAGATCCGACACGCGCTGGGCCGGCAGCACGTGCGACGCCGGCACCCGCACGTTGTCGAGCACGACGGTGCCGCTCGCGGTGGTCCGCTGCCCGAACCCCGACCAGTCGTCGATCACGGTCAGCCCCGGCGCCGGCTGGCGAACGTACGCGAGCCACGCGCGGCGCTCGTCGTCGAGGCCGAGCACCGGCACGTAATGCGCGAACAGCGCGCCGGTCGAATAGAACTTGGTGCCGTCGACGACGTAATCGTCGCCGTCCCGGCGCACCCGCGTCTTCAGGTCGAGCACGTGCTTCGTGCCCTTCTCCGAAAAACCGTTGCCGAACCGCTTGCCGCTCAGCACTTCCGAGAAAAAGTGGCGCTTCTGCGCGTCGGTGCCGGTCAGCGCGATCACGTCGACCAACCCGAAATGATTCTGCGGCAACTGCCCGAGCGACGCATCGGCCGCCGCGACGATCTTCACCACCTCCGTCAGCGTCACATGCGACACGCCCGCGCCGCCGTACGCCTTCGGCACGGTGATGGCCCACAGCCCCGACTGCGAGAACCATTCGATCTCGTCACGCGGCAGCCGGCGCTCCCGGTCGCGCTCGGCCGCCCCTTGCGCGAACCGCTGCGCCAGTGCATGCGCGGCCGCGATGGCCTGTGCGTCGTCGGCGATCACGCGGGCCACCTGGGGTTGCGTATCGGCCGGCCGTTCCTGAATCGTGGCGCTCGTCTCTGACATCGGGCTCTCCTGCTGATTGACGGAAACATTCAATCTAGCAGCGCACTGCGTGCCGGCAAACCGAGCGATTCGCACAACGATATTCCTTCGCGTGACAAACGATGCAGCACGATGCTTGCAGCAAACCGCGCGTCAGCGACGATGTCGACGCCCTTGCATCGATGCCGCGCCGCCTCGCCCGCGTAATGCCCGGTGGCGATAACGATGTACGAATCCGTTATTGGATCGTCCGCAGCGTGCTTCCTATACTGGCCTGCCGGCATCGACGGCCCCGCCTTTCAAGGACCCCGTATGACTTCGTCTCCCGCAGCAACCGAACTTTCCACCGGCACCGACTATGACGCGCTGGCCGGCCGCTTCAGGCCGATCTTCGAACGCATCGCGGCCGGCACCGCCGAACGCGAACGCCGCCGCGAACTGCCGCACGAGGCGATCGGCTGGCTGAAGGCCGCCGGCTTCGGCGCCGTGCGGCTACCGGTGCGCGACGGCGGCGCCGGCGCGTCGCTGCCGCAGCTGTTCCGGCTGCTGACCGAGCTCGCTGCGGCCGACTCCAATCTGCCGCAGGCATTGCGCGGGCACTTCGCGTTCGTCGAGGACTGGCTGAACGCGCCGCCCGACGCCGATCGCCGGACGTGGTTCGACCGCTTCGCGAGCGGCCAGCTCGTCGGCAATGCGTGGACCGAGACCGGCGACGTGGCGCTCGGCCAGACCATCACGAAGGTCTCGGAAAAGCATGGCCGCCTCGTGCTGAACGGCCGGAAGTTCTACAGCACCGGCAGCCTGTTCGCCGACTGGATCGACGTGTTCGCGCAGCGCGCGGACGACGGCAGCGACGTGATCGTCGCCGTCGCGACCGCGCAGCCCGGCGTGATCCGCGAAGACGACTGGGACGGCTTCGGCCAGACCACGACCGGCAGCGGCACCACCCGCTTCGAGGACGCGACGGTCGATGCTCGAGACGTGATCGACTTCGCGCGACGCTTCAAGTACCAGACCGCGTTCTACCAGCTCTTCCACGTCGCGACGCTGGCCGGCATCGGCCACGCGATCGTGCGCGATGCAGCCGACCTGGTGCGCCACCGCACCCGCGTGTACAGCCACGGCAATGCCCCGCGCGCGGCCGACGATGCCCAGCTGCAACAGGTGATCGGCGAGATCGCGTCGTGGGCCTATGCGGCCGACGCGCTCGCACTGCGCGCCGCGCAGCCGCTGCAACGGGCCTACGAAGCGCACTTCGGCGGCGACGCAACGGCCGAGCACGATGCGAACGTCGCGGCCGAGATCGAATCCGCGCAGAGCCAGCTCGTCGTGTCGGACCTCGTGCTGCGCGCGGCGACGCGCCTGTTCGACGCGCTCGGCGCGTCCGCGACCCGCAGCACGACGGCGCTCGACCGCCACTGGCGCAACGCGCGCACCGTGTCGTCGCACAATCCGCTCGTCTACAAGGCGCGGATCGTCGGCGACTGGGTCATCAACGGGCGCACGCCGCCGTTCGTCTGGCAGGTCGGCAGCGGCGCGGGCACAAGCACGCATGCAGAGGCAGGAGCGGCACAATGAGCAAGACCATCCGTTTCAATGCGTTCGAGATGAACTGCGTCGGCCACCAGTCGCCCGGGCTGTGGGCTCATCCGCGCGACCGGTCGTGGCAGTACAAGGACCTCGACTACTGGACCGATCTCGCCCGCGTGCTCGAACGCGGGATTTTCGACGCGATCTTCATCGCGGACGTGATCGGCTATTACGACGTCTACAAAGGCAGCAACTACCACGCGCTGCACCAGGCCGCGCAAATCCCGGTGAACGATCCGCTGCAGCTCGCCGCGCCGATCGCGATGGCGACCGAGCATCTCGGCATCGGCATCACCGCATCGACGACGTTCGAACACCCGTACACGTTCGCGCGCCGGCTGTCGACCGCCGACCATCACACGAAGGGCCGGCTCGCTTGGAATATCGTCACGTCCTACCTCGAAAGCGGCGCGAAGAACGTCGGCGATCACGGCTTGCGCACGCACGATGATCGTTATGCGGTCGCGGCCGAATACGTCGAGGTGCTGTACAAGCTGTTCGAGGGCAGCTGGGAAGACGGCGCGGTGGTGCGCGACCGCGACGGCCGCGTGTTCACGCACCCGGAGAAGGTGCACGAGATCGGCCACAAGGGCCGCTTCTTCGACGTGCCCGGCTACCACCTGTGCGAACCGTCGCCGCAGCGCACGCCGGTGCTGTTCCAGGCCGGCGCATCCGGCCCCGGCAAGGCGTTCGCCGCGCAGCACGCCGAATGCGTATTCGTCGCCGCGCCGACCCGCCCGCAGCTCGCGCGCTACGTAACCGACGTGCGCGCGCAGGCCGCCGCCGCGGGGCGCGACGCGAGCCAGGTCTTGATCTACAACCTCGTCACCGTGATCGTCGACGAAACCGACGAGAAGGCGCAGGCCAAGTTCGACGAATATCGCAAGTACGTGTCGTATGACGGCTCGCTGGTGTTCATGTCCGGCTGGACCGGCATCGACTTCGGCCAGTACGCGCCGAACGATCCGGTCCGGCGTGTCGAAACGAATGCGATCGTGTCGGCGGTCGAGCACCTGGCGGGCGGCGACACCGCATGGACGATCGAGGAACTGGCGGCCTGGGGTGGCATCGGCGGCCTGGGCCCGGTCTTCGTCGGCTCGGCCGCGACCGTCGCGGACATCCTGCAGGAATGGGTCGCCGCCACCGACGTGGACGGCTTCAACCTCGCGTATGCGGTTGCGCACGAAACCTTCGAGGATGTCGTGCGTTATCTCGTCCCCGAGTTGCAGCGGCGCGGCGTGTATCCGACCGGTTACGCGCCGGGCACGCTGCGCGAAAAGCTGTTCGGCGGATCGGCGCGGCTGCCGGACGAACATCCGGCCGCGCAATTCCGCGACATCGAGCAGGTCAAGCGCGATGCCGAACAGGTGGCGGCCTACGCGTGACGTGAATGTGACAGCGGGTCGGTCCGCGTGTCCGCGAGCAGGCCGGCCTCACGATGAGCAGCAACCGGTGAGTCGGGCCGCTCGCCCGACTCACCGCCTGATCGCCCCTCTCCCCTCGCTAGAAGCCCGGCGCCGCGCCGATTCCCGTTCTGCTTCCGCACTCGCTCATCGAACGGGTGAACACTGTGGTTGCACCAACGACGACGCGCGCACTCGAGAATGCGCGCGCCCTTTCCGGACTAGACACGATCTCGACCGCGCTCACACACCACCATCGTCATCGATATCGCGTGCCGTCGGCTCGTAGCGCACGATCAGCAGGAACACGATCGGCGTAGCGGCACTGATTGCGACGACCCAGAACATGTCCGTGCCGAGCCGCGCCTGCAGGATCGGCAGCACGAACAGCGCCAGCGCCTGACCGATGCCGCACAGCGAACGCCCGAAGCCGACGCCGGTGCCGCGAATCGTTGCCGGATACGACAGCGTCGGATAGATCATCATCTGCGCGCCGGGCCCGAACCCTTCGGCGAACAACCACGTGCCGAGCATCAACAGCACGAAGCCGATCGCGAGTGCGCCGTGCGGATGCCCGGCCAGCGCGAGCGCCACGAGCGCGACGAACTGAAGCGCGAAACCGGCGATCGCGACATGACGCGACGCATGGCGATGGGCCAGGCGCATGCCCAGCAAGCCGCCGGTGAACGCAAACAGCACGTTCAGCGCCAGCGACGCCGCGATCGTTTCGAATACGCCCGCGCCGAGAAACTGCGACAGGATCGACGGCAGGAAGAAAGCGATCGCCGTGTACTCGAACGGAATGCACAGGTTCATCACGCTGGCGACGATCGTGCGCCCCAGGTACGGACGCTGGAACAGCACGCGAATGCGCACGGGCGGCTGGCTCGGCGCGCGCGGGGCATCCTCCGCTTCGTGCGCATGAATCCCGTACGACTCGCGCAGAATCCTCGCGGCATTGGCCAGGTCGCCCTGGTTTGCAGCCCACAGCGGCGATTCGTTCATGAAGCGGTTCCTGAACAGGATGATGACGAGCGCGGGCACCGCGCCGAAGATCAGCGATGCACGCCACAGCCATCCCGCATGCTCCGCAGGCAACAGGAAATACAGTCCGAAGATCAGCAGGAAGCAGACCGAGGACGCCACGTACCACATCGGGCACCACGCCGCGAGCCGCGACGCCTTGTTGCCGCGACCGTCGAACTTCGAGAATTCCGCGAGAAACGCCATCGCGACGGGCAGGTCGATACCGACACCGAGCCCCATCACGAAGCGCGCGCCGATCAGCACCCAGACGTTCGGCGCGAGCCCGGCCGCGATCGCCGCGACCACGAAAAACAGCATGTCGGCCATGAACACCTGATAGCGGCCGATCCTGTCGGTCAGCCATCCGCCGATCAGGCTGCCGAAGATCGTGCCGATCATGATCGCCGACCCGACCAGCCCGGTCAGCGCGGGCGTCAGACCGAACTCGCGGGCCACGTCGTCGATCCCATAGGACAGCGTCGTCAGATCATATGCATCGAGAAACACGCCGCCGAGCGCCAGCAGCACGATCATCCGGGCATGGCTGACCGAGCTGTCCACGGTGTTGATCAGGCGCGCGACGTCGCTTGCCGAGCGGATGGGCGACGACACCGGGGGGACCGCGTTCAGATCGATCGAACTCATCGCATTCCTTAGTTTTTTGCCGAGTTGTCGGCAATGTCTACATGAAGTCGCCAACCGGACGTGCTCATTCGTGACCCGCGAGAATTCGCTGCGACCGCGATCCTCCCGACACGCGATACCGTCACGTTCCGGCAGCAGGCATTCTGTTCTCCCGGTCCCGTTATCCCAAGCGATATAAATCGATAAATTAATCGGCCCGCGTCATAAAGTTGCTCGCCGTGCGCGCTTAGCAGCAAAGCACATGTTCAATTGCGGATTTCTTCGTTCGCGGATCGCCGCTGCTTCGTTACATTAGCCGGTCACCCTGCCTGTTCGCGGCACCTTGCCGCCCTTCCGGAGAATCCCGATGAAGCTGTCCTGGTCCCGCGCATGGCAAGCCGCGGCCCTCGTCGTTGCCGCGTTCGCCAGCCTCGTGTCGGTGCACGCCCGTGCAGCGACGCCCGCGGAAATCCGCGTCGACTACGCGTACTACTCGCCGGAGAGCCTGGTGATCCGCCACTTCGGCTGGCTCGAAGACGAATTCAAGGCCGACCGCACGTCGATCCGCTGGGTGCTGAGCCTGGGCAGCAACCGCGCACTCGAATACCTGAACAGCGGGGCGGTCGATTTCGGCTCCGCCGCGGGTCTCGCGTCGGTGCTCGCGCGTGCGAACGGCAACCCGATCCATACGGTCTACGTGTTCTCCCGCCCCGAATGGACCGCGCTCGTGGTCCGCAAGGATTCGCCGATCCGCTCGCTCGCGGACCTGAAGGGCAAGAAAATCGCCGCGACGCGCGGCACCGATCCGTTCCTGTTCACGCTACGCGCGCTGCACACGGTCGGCCTGACCCGCGACGACGTCGAGATCGTCAACCTGCAGCATCCCGACGGGCGCACCGCACTCGCGAACGGCCAGGTCGATGCGTGGGCCGGCCTCGATCCGCACATGGCCGCGGCGCAGCTCGACGACGGCGCTCGCCTGCTCTATCGCAACGTTGCGTTCAACACCTATGGTTTCCTGAATGTCCGCGACGCGTTCGCCAGCCAGTACCCGCAGGCGGTCACGCGTGTCCTGAAGGTCTACGATCGCGCGCGTCAGTGGATCGTCGCGCATCCGGCCGATACCGCGCAGATCCTCGCCGACGAATCGAAGGTATCGCTGCCGGTGGCGAAACTGCAGCTGCAACGCAACGACTTCAGCCATCCCGTTCCCGGCGATACCCAACGCGCGGCGCTGAAGGCCGCGGCGCCGGTCCTGACGGCCGAACAACTGACCAGGCCCGGCGTCGATCCCGCGAAGATCGTCGATGCGCTGATCGATCCGTCGTTCGCGCGCCCGCTGGTCGACGCTGCGCGCTGAGACGACCGACCATGACCGACACCGCTGCCCGAGACACCGCGCTCGCGCGTCGCCGCGCCGCTGCGCCACGCGCCGGCCGGCGCGATCCGCTTCGCCGATGGCGGATCGCGGGCCTCGCGCTGCCGTTCGCGGTGCTCGCGTTGCTGGAGGTCGTCGTGCGGCAGGGCTGGCTGCCGGATCATCTGGTCCCGGCGCCGAGCGAGATTCTCGACACGCTCGTCCACATGGGCATCACGCGCGTGGCACGCCATGTCGGCGCGAGTACGCTGCGGGTCGCGACGGGCTTTGCCGCCGGCGCCACACTCGCGCTCGTCGTCGGCGCGGCGATGGGCCTGAGCCGCCGGCTCGACGCGCTGCTCGAGCCGACGTTCCAGGCGCTGCGCGCGATTCCGTCGCTCGCGTGGGTGCCGGTGCTGTTGCTGTGGCTCGGCATCGATGAAGCGCCGAAGATCACGTTGATCGCGATCGGCGCCTTCTTCCCGGTCCACCTCGCGGTGGTCGCCGGCATTCGCGACGTCGACCGCCAGCTCGTCGAGCTTGGCGCGGTGTACCGGCTCGGCCCGCTCGCGCTGTTCCGGCGCATCCTGCTGCCGGCCGCGCTGCCGCAGATCGTCACCGGCTTGCGCACCGGCCTCAGTCTCGCGTGGATGTTCATGGTCGCCGCGGAGTTGATCGCGGCCACGCGCGGCCTCGGCTTCCTGTTGAGCGACGGCCGGGAAACCGGGCGCCCCGATCTCGTGTTCGGTGCAATCCTGCTGCTGGCGTTGCTCGGCAAGCTGACCGACGGCGCGATGGCGCGCATCGAGTCGCACTGGCTCGGTTGGCGCGACGCGTTCGACCACTCACGCAAGGTGTCGACATGAGCACGCCCCCTTCTGCGCACACGGCGGCGGGCGCCGCTACCCCGCTGCTCGACCTGCGCATCATCCGCAAGCTCTACGGCGATCGCACGATCCTCGCCGACGTTCCGTTGCAGGTCGCGCGCGGCGAGATCGTCTGCGTGGTCGGCCCGAGTGGTTGCGGGAAAAGCACGCTGCTTCGGATCGTCGCCGGCCTCGACACGGATTTCCGCGGCAGCGTGACGGTAGGCGGCATCGCGCTCGACGGCCCGTCCCCGCGCGTCGGCGTGATCTTCCAGGAGCCGCGGCTGCTGCCGTGGCTATCGATCGCAGACAACGTCGGCTTTGCGGCCGGCCCGCGCGGCGGGCGCGAGCCGGCCGTCGCCCGGCTGCTCGACGAAGTCGGCCTGGCCGGCGTCGCCCGACAACTGCCGGCCACGTTGTCGGGCGGGATGGCCCAGCGCGCGGCGATCGCGCGCGGGCTGTTCGGCGAGCCGGACCTGCTGCTGCTCGACGAACCGTTCAGCGCGGTCGATGCGATGACCCGGATGCGGTTGCAGACGCTGCTGCTCGATGTCGTGGCCCGGCACCGGATGGCCGCGATCGTCGTCACGCACGATCTGGACGAAGCACTGTATCTGGGCGATCGCGTGCTGATGCTCGCGCCCAACCCGGGCCGTATCGACGACACGATCCACGTCGAGGTCGCCCGGCCGCGCGATCGGAGCGACCCGACGCTGGCCGTGCTGCGCGCGCGGCTGCTGGATGCGTTTCAGCATTTTCAGGATCGTGCCGACGACGCGAAGCGCCAGCCGCGTGGCTATCCCACCTCCGGAATCCGCGCCGGCTGATTCGTCACCGGCGTCGCCCGGCCCCGATCCGGCACGTGGTCGGCACCGGGACGACGCATCGGCCAAGTCGTGCCAGTGCGACAAGAATCTCCATCACATCGGTGGCCCCAACAGGGTGCGCGGGTATCGCGCGTGCCCGCTCACGCCGCAGCGACGTGACATGCTGCAACGCGCCGGTGCACTTCAAGCGTGCGTATGCCGCAACTCGCCGTCGATCGTCTGCGGCAGTCTCAACAGGTTGAAGATCGGGCACACGGCCTCGACCGCCTGATGGAGTGCGCGAATCGACTCCGGCGGTTCGGGCGACACGATATCGAGCGTATAGCGCAGGTTGTGCGGGAACACCGGCACAAGCTCGAAACCCGGTTGCTGCGCGAGCGGATGCTGGTCGCCGGTTACCTCGACTTCGACCGAGTCGATCTTCAGGCCGCGCTCCGCGGCCTGAATCAACGTGATGTGCGTCAGGCAGCTGCCCAGCACGCCGAGCTGCAACTCCGGCGACGCCGGCCCGAGGTTGTAGCCCGCGAAATCAGGCGGACTGTCGCTGATCACCTGGAAATCGCGAATGCGGATCTCCCGCACGCCGCTGCGGCCCAGCGCGCGCACGTTTGCTTTCAGCGGGGTCGCCTTGAAATCCGGATTGCCGCGGGCGGCGTCCTTTTTCGCGAGCCAGGCGTCGCGCTTCTGTTCGAGATAGTCGTTCAGTGTCGTCATGATCGGGCCGGTACGGTCGCAATGATTGGCCTCGCATGCGGTGGCCAATGGAGAGGGGTTTTGATGCTATTCCCTTCCGCGACAGCCACGAAACGATCTTTTCAGCAAAGCAATTCGCGCCGCGCGATGTCGCATGGCGACGTGCCATTTCAGGGATCGTCGGCGGCCCTTCACTCTCCCGCGAGTTATCCACAATTTCCGTGCATAACCCTGTGGAGAACCTTGGCACGATTGCGCCGCAGCCCTTGCCGACAAGCATCGCAGCGATGCCGTCGCCGCCTCGCGGGCACTGCACGCCAACCACGTCGCACCGGGTTCGACGATCGTCCGCGTGTCGCCCTTCACCGGACTGGTGCATGGTTTGCATCGATACAGGCAATCGGGATGTCCGCACCAGAAATGCGCCGCTTCGACGACGGCCACATCTCGTGGGCCGCGCGCCCGGCTCGACGATCCGGCTCCGATCACCCGCATCCGTGCATCACGCAACCGCCTCGTCACGCAAACGGAACTGCGCGACCGCCGCGCTGAGCCGCGCGCCTTGTTCGTCGAGCGACAGCGCCGCGGCCGCGGCTTCCTCGACCAGCGCGGCATTGCGCTGCATGGTCTGCTCCATCTGGATGACCGCCGTGTTCACCTGCTCGATGCCCGACGATTGCTCTTCGAACGCGTGGCTGGTTTCGCCCATGATCGTATTGACGCGCTCGACCGCCGCGACGAGTTCGGCCATCGCCGAGCCGGCCAGTGCAACGAGGCCGCTGCCGTCTTCGACACGCCGCGCGGAATGGCCGATCAGCTCGCGGATTTCCTTCGCCGCCGACGCGCAGCGCTGCGCGAGCCCGCGCACCTCGGTCGCGACGACCGCGAAGCCGCGCCCCTGCTCGCCTGCGCGCGCGGCTTCGACCGCAGCGTTCAATGCAAGGATGTTGGTCTGGAACGCGATGCTCTCGATCACGCCGACGATCCCGGAGATCCGCGCGGAACTGTGCGAAATCGCCGACATCGTCTCGACGACGCGCTGCATCGCTTCCCCTCCGCGCGACGCAATGCCCGCCGCACCTTCGACGTAGGTACGGGCATCGCGCGCGTTGTCCGCGTTCTGGCGCACGGCCGCCGTCAGTTGCTCGACGCTCGCCGCCGCCTGTTGCAGCGACACGGCCTGCTGCTCGGTACGCTCGGACAGGTCGACGTTGCCGCTCGCGATCGTGCGGACGTCGCCGACGATCGTCTCCGTGCTCGCGCGCACCTGGTTCACAGTGCCGACGAGGCCGTCCTGCATCCGCTTCAGCGCATGCAGCAGATAGGCCATCTCGTTCTCGCCGGGCACGACGACCGTTCCGGTCAGGTCGCCTCTCGAGATTTTTTCGAACTGGTCGACCGCGAGCTTGATCGGTTCGATGATCGCCTTCGCGAGCATGCGCTGCGCAAAGAAGCCGACGACGAGTGCGAAGACCGCCACCGCCGCCATCCCCCACACGATCCGGTGGAAATGAACCCCGGCCGCATCGTAGCGCGCCTTTTCGCGGGCCACCTGGAACGATTCGAGCGCATCGATCGCCTCCTGGTAGGCCGCGAACAGCGCGGCCGGCGCGGTACGCTGCGTATCGAGGAAGCCGAAACCGTCATCGCCGTCGAGTTGCGACAGCGCCTTCAGGAACACGCTGTCAAGCAACGTCCGACGGCGATTCTGCAGCGTGTCGAACAGCGCCTGCTCGTCGGCGCTGCGCGCGTGCAGGCCCGCATAGGCGTCCAGTTCGTCGTTGCTCTGCTTGAGGAGCGTGCGGAGTTTCACGATCTCTTCCTTGCCCGAGTGGCCGGCGCTGATGATCTGCGCGACGTCGCTCATGCGTTCGCGCAGCACGAGCATCCGCTCCGAGCTGGTCTTCAGGTGCAGCAGCGACGCGGTGTCGTCGCGGTACATCGCCTCGAGCGAACCGTTGCTCGTATAGAGGGCCGCGATGCACGCGCCGACCACCAGGACGAGCAGCACGGTATAGCCGGCGATGGTCGCGACGAGACCACCACGGATAGTGAGTTGTTTTCGCATGACGTTCCCTTGCGCCGGCCGTGCATGGCCAGCGGCGGATGTGGATTCCGGATCACGAAGGACGCGCGCCGCGTCGCAATACGTGGCGCATGGGCTGCGAACGGGTTAACGGCGGGGGAAACGGCAGGGTTTTATCTGCACGCGACGCGAATCTTGACGATTGCGACAGGGGAAGGCGGCGCGTCGTGCCAGCGGGCGACGGTCTGCCGTCGGCGGGCCTTGAATGGGCTTCGTCGATCGAGCGGTCGTGCGGGTACGCGGCGTGCCGTCGCGTCGCCGACTGAAAGCCGTCGCACACGCTGGACACGTAGTTGACCGAATTTTTGATGCGCCACGTCCCGTTGATATGGTCGTAGTCGGCCGGATGCGTGGTGAGACTATCGATCGTGAAACACGAGTCTGTGTTCGCACCGACGGTACCAATTGCGCGATTGTCCGCTCGCCTGCCCAAGGGAGTGCCCCTTGAGTTGGCGTGCACGGCACGAGATGGGTCGCGCGTGAAAGCGATGATGACACCGCGGGCTCGTGCCGCTGTTCCGCTTCGATGGAGACCCGCGGGTCTACTGGCACCGCGATCGGTCTGCCATACCTGTTGGCTGGCGGCAGGTCTTGCCTGCCGTTGGCGGCCGCGCAGCGGTTCCCCGCGACGCAGGAGACGTGCCCCAACGCGATGCCCCGCCGCACACCGGGCGACAGCCCTCAAGCGTTCGAGGCCGCACGGGAGGGGTGCACATGCAACGCGCGGCGGCCCAGCGCCAACACGGCCAGCGCCCCCACGCAGACCAGTGCCAGCAACAGCATGACCCCACGGTAGCCGGCGACGAAGCCGCCACCGTGCACTGCGGCGAGCCGGTACAGCACGGTCGCGGCGGCCAGTCCAACCGAGCCGCCCACGTTATGCACGGTCGTCGCCATGCCCAGCGCGGTACCGGCCAGGTTTTCGGGCAGCGCCGACAGCGCAGCCGCCATCGACGGCCCCAACACGCAGCCCCAGCCGATGCCCATGCACGCAAACGCGGCCAGCACCCACAGCCAGCCCGTCGTCGCGGTAAAGGCCGACTGCATCAGGGCCGATAGCAGCAGCGCGGCAAAGCCGGCCATCATCACCGGCCCGGTGCCGAACCGGTCGCTGCCGCGGCCGGCCAACGGCGCGATCAGCGCCATCACGGCCGTCGTGGGCAACAGCAACCAGCCCGTCGCGGCGCTGTCCTGGCCGCGTAACTCGCCCAGGTACAACGGCATCAGGAAGAAAGCGGCGCAGTAGAAGAACGCCAGCGCCGCCGTCGCGCAGGCCGCGACTGCAAAGCGCGGCTGCGCGAACAGCGCCAGCCGCAGCAGCGGCACCGGCGCACGCCGCTCGACCCACGCCAGCACGCAGGTCAGCGCGCTGCCGAGCGCCAGCAGCCCCAAGGTCGCAGGCGATCCCCAGCCCCAGTCGGCGCCGTGTATCAACGCGGTCAGCCAGGACGGCAACACCGCCAGCAGCAACGCGATGCCGAGCCAGTCGAAGCGTGTTCGCACGGGCATCGCCGGGCCCGCCTGCAACCGCCTCAGGCACAGCGCAAAGCTGATCACGATCAGCGGCACGTTGACCAGGAAGGTCCAGCGCCAGCCCAGCGCATCCACCAGCACGCCACCCAGGACCGGGCCGATGGCCAGGCCCAGACCATTGACGCTGAACAGGAGGCCCAGCGCCTTGCCGCGCTCCTGCTCGGGAAACATCTCCGCCACCAGCGCCGCCGACGCCGTGTACAGCCCGGCGCAGGCCATGCCTTGCACCGCCCGCCATGCCACCAGCGCAGTCAGGTCCGAGGCCAGCCCGGCGCCCAGCGAGGTGACCCCGAACGACGCCATGCTGAGGTACATCGCGCGGCGGCGGCCATGACGGTCGGCCAGTTGCCCCACCGCGATGGTGCAACTGGACAAGGCCATGACGAAGGCGCTGATGACCCATTGCACCTGGTCGATTTCCGCGTGGAAAGCCGACTGGATGGCGGGGATCGCGGTATTGACGATGGTGAAGTCGATGCAGCCCAGGAAGCTGGCGATGGCAATGCCAGCCAGGGCCAGCCAGCGTTGCCGGCTTGACGAGCGAGACATGGAAAAGCACTCCTGAAAGAGCACGGCCAGACAGCGCGTGCAGATAAGCAGGACATGCTAATCAATAAAACAAGGATTGAATTGATACACTCAATACCAGGATTAAAGACTTGAACTATCAAATAGCCATGCAGCTTTCCGATCGTTTCCAGGGCATCCTCGCCTTCATCCAGGCCGTGGAGTGCGGCAGTTTCAGTGTGGCCTCGCGCCAGATGGGCATGTCGCCCTCCAGTGTCGGCAAGGCCGTGGCGCGCCTGGAGCAGCGCCTCGGCGTGCGACTGTTCCTGCGCACCACGCGGCGCATGTCGCTGACCGATGAGGGCGTCGCCTTCCACGAAAGCTGCCTGCGTGCCCTGGCCGAGCTGGATCAGGCCGAGTCGGTGCTGACCGAGCGGCGCCTGCTGCCTTCGGGCCGGGTGCGGATCGCGCTGCCGACGCTGTTTGGGCGCGAGCGTGTCCTGCCGATTCTCATGGGGCTGGCCGAACGCTACCCGGCACTCGACCTCGACGTGCAATTCTCCAGCCGGGCCGCCGATCTGGTTGAGGAAAACTTCGACCTCGCGGTACGCATTGGCCAGCTCGACGACAGCGCATCGCACGTCGCTCGCCCGTTGGGCGAACAGACGCTGCGGCTGTGCGCCGCCCCGGACTACCTGGCGCGGCGCGGCACGCCCCGCACCCTGGACGACCTGCGCGATCACGACTGCGTCGCCCGTTTACGCAACGGCACGGAAGAAGTCTGGCAGTTTGCGGGCGAGGCGGGCCAAGTGGGCCAGGCGCGCCACCTGCCGCGACTGGCGCGCCTGCGCCTGAGCGACTTGGCGGCGGTGAAGGATGCCGCGCTGGCTGGCCGGGGGCTGGCGCAGTTGCCCGGCTGGTTTGCCGAGCGCGACATCCGGGCGGGACGGCTGGCCGTCGTCCTGCCCGATGCGCAGCCGGCGCCGCTACCCATTCATGTGCTGTGGTCCAGGACCACGCGGATGACCGCGCGCCTGCGCGTCACCATCGACGCGCTGACGGCCCACGCGTCGCAGGAAGCCGCGCCCGGTTGATCGCGGGCGCTGCCCAGCGCCGTTACCACGACGTCGATGTCGGGGGCAGGAAGATCGAACCACGCGGGCCGGACAGAAATGACACGTGCCGTCGGGTCGGCGGTCCCCACCTGGCTAATGCAATGGCCGCTCGAGCTTGATGTTGTATCGCTTCACTTTCGCATACAGCGCCGGCTTCGATATTTCGAGGATGGCGGCACACCGCGTGACATTGAACCGACACGCGGCAAGCGCTTCACTGATGGCGTTGCGCTCGACGTCCTTCAGCGATTGGACGACCTGATCGCCTCGTCCTCCCTGCGCGTCCGGCCTCTCGGGCGTCGACGCCGGTTCAGCGCCGCTGCCGACGACACGGGATGGGCGCAATAGCGCCGACACGTCGTCGATGGTGCCTTCCTCGCTCAGGTTCACCGTTCGCTCGACGAGGTTCTCCAGTTCGCGAACGTTGCCAGGCCACGCGTATGCGTTCATCTGGTCAAGCGCCTTCTTGCTGAAACCAAAGATCTTCTTGTTGAGCAGCGCCGCATACTTGCTCAGGAAAAAGTTCGCGGTCGCCGTGATGTCGGCCTTGCGCGATCTCAACGGAGGGATCGCGATCTCGATGACGTTGCAGCGATAGTACAGATCCTCTCTGAACTCCTTCGCTGCCACCATGGCCTCGAGATCCCGGTTGCTCGCGCAGATGATTCTCACATCGATCGGAATTCCCTTGGTGTCCCCGAGCCTTGTCACCTCCCGCTCCTGGAGCACGCGAAGGAGCTTGGCCTGAACATCGATGGGAAGCTCGGATATTTCGTCAAGGAAAACGGTCCCGCCATCGGCGGACTCGAATTTGCCCGGCCGCCCTTCTTTAGTCGCCCCGGTGAAACTGCCCGGTGCGTGTCCAAACAGCTCGCTTTCGATCAGGTCATGCGGAAGCGCAGCACAGTTGATCGCGATGAAGGGTTCGGCCTGACGCGCGCTTGCGTTATGAATCGCCTGCGCGAAAACCTCCTTGCCCACCCCGCTTTCGCCGCTGAGCAGCAGGTTCGCCGCACCGCGTGCGGCTTTGCGGGCGGCGCTGACTGCATCCAGAAGACTGTCGCTCTGTCCGACGATGCTCTCGAACGTATAGCGTGCGTAGTTGCCGGCATACTTGCCGGCGATGCTGCGCACGCGCTTGATCTCGCGGAACGTGTTGACGACGGACACCACCTGCCCGCAGCTGTTCTTGACCGGGATTGCCGTGTCGATCAGATGCAGATGGCGCGCAGGTGAGTCGATGATGAGCTCGCGGTCCACGTATCCCACGCCGGTTGTGAAGATCGGGGCGATGATGGGCTCGAAGTCGATCAGATCGCCGAGCGGCCGGCCGATGCTGGTCGCCGGATCAATCCCGAGAATGCGTCCTGCCACGGTGCTCGCATGTCGAACGACGCCACCTTGACCGAGCACCATCAGGCCATCGCCAATGTGGTCGATGATTGCTCTCTGCTCCTCGACCAGCGTCTGGTGGGCGACGAGATCGAAGTAACTTCTCAGTGAGACGCTCAGGGTTATGCTGAGTAACGCGAGCAGGTCATGCAGTGGCCGAGCGTCACTCGCGCGGGGTTTCAAGACGAAGAGATAGACCGTCGACGGCCCGATCGAAACACGGGTGGCGACGCAGTGAAGATCGGCTTCGCCGGCCGAAGGCACGTCGACCGTTACCGCGTCGCTGTCCTGAAGTGAATCCCGGGCAACGCTCAGCAAGCGCTCGAGATCCAGCGCCGCGACATCGACCCGACACACGCCTGGCAACGCTTTCGCATGGTCATCCTCAGGCTCGAGCGGGATCGCTTCATCGCTCAACGTAAGGACATAAGCGCCGAACCGATGCGCCGCGACGCATCGTGCATCGAGCCAGCTGGTTGTATCGATCGCTGACCGCAGGTCGCGCAATCGATCGGCCGCGCGGAGATTTCGCTCATTCATTAGCGTTCGCAGAACGGTGGCAGGCCCGGCCAGCTTACCAGCGGCATAAACTTTCATGTTGATCCCCGTACCCACCCCATGACCGACGCGCATGCCGCCGCCGGTCGACGCCGCGAACGCGCGCCGCACCTTTCCTGATACGAACGCTTTCGGGCTCACTCAGCTGGCCCCGGCTCGCGCTGATAAGCCCCTTACGTATCCTGCCCACTGACGACGGTGAGACAGGACCGCCCCGGGCTCCAGGAACCGACGAAGCCCCGGGCCATCACGGCGATCAGCGGCGCGACGCAGCCTTTTTCTCGATTGCCGCACGGTCGACGATCGCGCGCGCATGCGTGCCGCTTCCGACCTGGCCTTTCGAATCGCGCGCGATGATGTCGAATACGTACAGGTTCCCTTCCTGCCCCCGGAAGCTGGCTGTGGCGCTCACTTCCGCGCCGACCGGGGTGGGTGCCGAGTGCGTCAGCTGGGTCGTGACGCCGACCGACAGCTGATCGCCGTCGAGTTCGCCTCGCATGACTTCCGCGCATGCGCGCTCCATGAGCCCGAGCATCGCGGGCGTTGACATCACATCCGGGTACTGTTCATCCGAGTCGTTGCCGAAGGCAGAGGCCAGGTCTTGTACCCCCACCAGGCGCGTCAGGGTCGCCGTTGCTCCAGAGCTGATCATGTAATCTCCTTGTTTGGTCAAGCCAACGCAGCAATACCCATGCCAGGCTGACCGGCAGAGGGATGGTTCCGCCCAGCGGGTGTCGCAGGGCCGTGCTGGAAGGCCCGACACGAATCTTTCCGTTAAAAAAATTAACGCCCGTTTCGGTTTCTTATGCTTTTGGAAGTCGCTTCGCCGATCCGACGCGGCCCCGCAGGTGATGGCCCGGCATCCAGAAAAATGGGCCGTCTTGCGACGGCCCAAGCGCTACAAAGGCACCGACAGGAGACCGGCTTCGATACTGCGATACGTCGATTCGCTACTGCGCGGCGACAGGGGTCAGATTGCCGCCCAACAGCTTGTAGACGGTCACCGGCGCATCGACCCAGTCGCCCTGATCGTCGAACTTCACCGGCCCGAGCATGCTCGTGAACGATTGCTGGCGCATCACCTTCGAATACGCTTCGGGTGAGGTCGAGTTCGCCCTTTGCATGGCGTCCGCTACGACCAGCGTTGCAGCGTAGAAGGCGGGGGCATAGGTATCCACGTTCGCGCCAAACGTGCTTTTGAATGTGCTCTGGAAGCGCTTGCCGTCGGGCAGGCTGTCGAGCGGCGCGCCGCCCTGCGCACAAAACATCTTGTTGTCGAGCGCGTTGTTCGACAGCTTGCTGAACTCCGGCGAACAGATGCCGTCGCCGCCCACCAGCACGGCATTGATGCCGAGATCCACCATCTGGCGTGCCAGCATCGCCGCTTGAGCGTAGTAGCCGCCGTAGAACACCACCTGCGGATTCCGCGCCTTGATGTGCGTCAGGATGCCCTTGAAGTCCGTCGTCTTGTCCGTGCTGTATTCACGGGCCACGACGGTCATTCCGTCCTTCTCCGCCGTCTTGACGAACACGTCCGCGACCCCGGCGCCGTAGGCGGTCCGATCGTCGACCACGGCCGCGCGCTTGAACTTCAATACGTTGGCTGCATAGTGCGCCATGCGGCCGCCCATGACATTGTCATTGGTCGCGAGGCGGTAGACGTAGGCAAATCCCAGCTTCGTCAGCTGTGGATTGGACGATGCGCCCGTGATCATCACGACGTGCGCATCGTTGTAGATGCGCGCAGCCGGAATGCTGACCCCCGAGTTGTAGTGCCCGATGACAGCGGCCACGCCGTCGTCGACGAGCTTTTGCGCGACGTTGACACCGACCTTCGGGTCGCCCTGATCGTCGACGGACACCAGTTGAAACTTCACCGGCTGGCCCCCGATGACAAGCTTGCGGGCGTTCAGTTCGTTGATGGCCAGCTGCACGCCGCGTTCATCGTCCTTCCCGCTTTGTGCCGAACTTCCGGTAAGGGGGCCGGCCGCACCGATCTTGACGATAGTATCGGCACGCGCATACGACGCCATGCCAGTGGCATTCACACCGACGGCGACGACTGCAAACATCAAGGTAACGCGGTTCATTTCGATTCCCCTGAAGCATTGGACGGCAGCTGTTCCAGGACATCCCGAACGGGCGACAGCGTCTTGAACTCGAAATCGGGGCGTGGCTGCCACGGACCGAGCGTGTCCCCGGTGCGGTTGACCCATGCCACGTGCATGCCGAGCGGCTTTGCGCCATCGACATCCGCCCAGCTCGCGAGCGAGCAGTGCAACACGTTCGGCGCATCCAGCCCGAGGCGGTCCAGCGCCAGGCTGAAGATCAAGTGAGAAGGCTTGTAGGCCTTGGCCATTTCGGCGGTGGTGACATGCTCGAAGTAGCGCACCAGCTGGCTTCGGCGCCACAGGTCGCTGTCCATGTTCGTGATCGGCATCAGCGGATATCGGGACCCTGCCCAGTCGAGAAACGCGACGGCATCCTCATGCGGCGGGGAGGACTCGACCAGATGCGTGAGCAGCACGTCCGTGAGCTGTTCGACGTTGTGACCGTCGAGCGCCTTCGGAAAGAGGGTATCGATGCATGCCGTCAAGGCGTCCTGTGCGACCGCCCGATAGCTCCGGTACGCGCCCCCTCGATAGGTCTGCACGTTGCGCATGTCCCAGTCGAGGTACACATCGAACACGGAACGGGGCGAGTCGACCCCGAGGATGCGCATGACTTCGGCGATACCTTCCATGCCACCTTTGTCGACATCCACCAGCGTGCCGAAATAGTCGAACGTCAATGCTTGAATATTCATGGTCATTTCCTCGTAGCAAACGCCTGGACGCGTCTGGCGGCCTCGGGGGTCGCAAACGCTGCAACGGTTGCGACCTGTTCCAGCTCGAGACTGCGGCTCAAATCAGTAGAAAGCTCCGTCGTCAGCAGGCGTTTCAGCCTAGATACCGAAAATGCCGAGCGTTCGGAAACGCGCGTCGCAAGTTCCCGTGCGGTTTCAAGGACCTTGTCCGGTTCGACGACCCGATTGACGAGGCCGAGCGAATACAACTGTTGGGCCGACTGACGCTCGCCCAGCAGCCAAAGCTCCATGGCGCGCTGATGGCCGACGCTTTGAGGCAGGAGTTGCGTCACCCCTCCCGTGACGAACTGCCCCCACGCCATTTCCGGAAAGAAGCACACCAGATCGTCAGAAGCCACGACCAGATCGCAATTGAGCAGCCACTCGAACCCGCCGCCGACGGCAAAGCCGTGCACGGCGCCGATCACGGGCTTGCCATTGAACATCAGATCGCGCGTGATCTGCTGGATGCGTTCGACGTGACTGCGGATACTCGCATCACTTTCCGTCTGCTTGCCAAATTCCTTGAGATCGTCGCCGGCACAGAATGCCCGACCTTCGCCCGTGAATACGATGACCTTGCACCCTTCATCGGCATTGACCTCGACCAATGCTTGATGAAGGTCGTCCAGCAAATCCCCGCTGATCGCGTTCAACCGCTCGGGGCGATCAAGCACGACCGTCGACACGGCTCCCGACTTCTCGACTCTTGCGTAGCGCATCACGCCTCCTTTTCGACCCAACGCGTTTTACCTTCGGTACGCGGGAAATGTTCGAACCGCACCATCGTGACTTCCGCCGTCGAACCGACCTTCGTGCGAATCGCGGCCTCGACCTGCTCCCGGGCCTGTGCCCAGCTGTCTGCCGGCAATCCCTGCGCCGCTTCCACCGCCATCGTGATCCGGTCGTACGGGCCATCTCCCTTCAGGATGATCCTGAAGATGCCCGATGCCCATTGCGGCACCGATTCGACGGCAACGCGAACGGCACTCGGGAAGACATTGATGCCGCGTACGTTGAACATATCGTCGGTCCGGCCGGTGACCCGGAATCGCCACGCCGTCCGGCCGTCCGGCCCCCGGTCGACACCGGTCACGGTCACGACGTCTCGCGTCCTGTACCGAACGAGTGGCTGACATTCCTTCTGCAGGTGCGTACAGACGAGTTCTCCGACGGTCCCCTCCGCGACCGGGAGGCGTTGAAGCGTCGCGGGGTCGACGATCTCCGCAAACACCACGTCACTCGCGTGATACAGCAAATCGTGGGTCCAGTCGGTTTGACCACCCAGGATGCTCAGCACCTCCGACAGCCCGAAATTGGCATTACGCACCTTGAAGCCCCACTTCTCCTCCATTGCGTTTCGCAGGTCCGGATTGTCGAGCCCCGCCTCTCCACCAAACAGCCCCAACGTCAGTTTCAGATCGCGAGGACGCAGGCCGCCCGATTCACGCAGAATCTGTTCGATGAGGCCCGGATACGACGGGGTGCACGAAATCGCATTGATGCCGAGATTGACGATGGAATCGATCAGCACACGCGTGTTGCCGACACCGAAGGGCACGACCGTCGCGCCGGTCGCCTCGAGGATCGTGTGATCCGTAAAGCCCCCCGTCCACATGCAGTAGTTCAGGCAGTGAACCACCCGGTCCGTCGGGCGCAAACCGGCCGCCCACATCGAACGCGCACCGACGTGGGCGATCCGGCGGGCGTCGGAAGCACTGTTCGCAAGAATGAGCGGACGCCCGGTCGTCCCGGACGTGCGATGAAGGCGGGCAACGCTCGCCTCCCCGCATGCGACGTAGTCGCCGAATGGAGATGCCGTCTCCTGGCTGACCCGAAGCTCATCCTTCTCGGTAAAGGGCAGGTCTTGAAGCGAGTCCAATGTCACTTCCCGATCGATCCAGCGCGACAGCTTCATGCGATAGAAGGACGACATGGAGCGGACGTAGTCCCACTGGGTGGACCACAGTTTGTCCTGATGCTGGCGCACCTGGTCAAGCGGCAAGGTTTCGAATGCCTCGTCAAACAGCGCATTGCCTGGATTACTCGTCGACTCCACTTTCATGTCTTCCCTTCCTTTAGCATGTCGAATTGATATCGTTGCAGTGAGAAATCAGATGTCGTGACGTCAACCCGGCTTAAACCCGATTGCCGAACGCTCGACTATCGAGCGCGCATGACTGCCGCTTGCAACCGGGCCTGCTGCGTCGGCTACGACGACATCAAACCAGTACAGTTCACCGTCGAACATCCGAAATGTTGCCGTTGCGAAAACCTCGGCTTGCGACGGCGTCGGAGCCAAATGCCTGAAGTGCATGACATTGCCGATCGAGCACTGGTCGCCCCGGATATCCTCACGCATGGCCCTGACGCATGCTTCTTCCACCACGCCCACGAGGGCAGAGGTCGACAGCACGTCGGGATGAAATTCATCCGCGCTACGGCGACCACACCCAACCAGCCCGTGCTTCCCGAACATCATCGATATCGCTGTACGTTTCGCTGGCATCGGATCGAGCGTCTCCCTGTTCATCTGCATTCAGATAACGCAAGGGGCATGCCAGGCTGACGTTCGCCCGAAAGCCGCGCCGCAAGGGACTTGCTGCCGGCACAACCGACCGTCGTAATCAATCTGAACGTCATTATTTTTAACGGTCGTCAGGGAAGATGCCTGACTGCTGTCGCATTGAATGTCTTCGTGCAGCCAGTAGAACCGGTCGCCGATCCGACGTCGCATCCAGACCGGCAGACGGGTCTCCCACTGCGCCCGTCGTTCGCGCAGTGCGTCCGATTTCCAGTCGATGGCAGACATGCGTGGCACACGGCCTGCGTCGACCTGCGCGACGCTGTAGCCATCGCCCACCCGGCAAATCCGCGCGCTAGCTCGGAACGTTTGATGTAAAGTACGCGGCTCGAACGCGCCTTGTTCAATTGACGCGCGCCGGATTTCTCGAGAGAAGAAAACACACGTATGGAACAGATAAGTTGGGACGATTTTCAGAAGGTTGTCATGGTGGCCGGCACCATTACGCGCGCCGAACCTTTTCCTGAAGCCCGCAAGCCCGCTTATAAAATCTGGGTGGATTTCGGTCCATATGGAGAGCGCAAGACTAGCGCGCAGATCACCTCCCTGTACACGCCGGAATCGCTCGTCGGACGGCAGATCGTCGGAGTCCTGAACTTCCCTGAAAAGCAGGTCGGGCCGATCAAGTCGCAATTTCTGCTGAGCGGATTTCACACGGACGACGGCGTCGTGATCACCACGCTCGAGCGACCGGTTCCCAACGGGTCCCGTCTTGCGTAAGGGACCAGACACGCTTTGAAGCAGCGCCGCATTATCGAGGCCCGCTACGCGAAAACAGCGGGCATGCCTGCATGGGAGTCGGCCTCGTCGCGCCTCGCTGCCAACTGATACACGCGTCTCGCACTGCTTCGGTGTGTGCGCCCGACGCATCGACGACGGCCATCGTATGAGCAAGGTTCGCGTCGAAATTGCTCAACGCCGGCAGGCCGTTCTCGCGCGCCAGGCAGCGCCCTGTATCAACACGCCCCGCTAACGGGGCGGTCACGGTCAATCCCCGGACGATCCACGCACGGCGCGCACCGGCCACCCATCCCCCGCATCAAGCGACCGCGCCACGCGAAAGCCGAGATCGTCGATCGCAAAGGTCGGATGACTCCGACGGCGGTTCGTCGCAAGGCAGCCTCGTTCGACATCGGCCCAGCCCCCGCCGCGAAACACGCGATACGAACCGTAGACTTCCGGATCGTATCGATCCGCGCACCATTCCCACACATTGCCCAGCATGTCGTACAGCCCCCAGCCATTGGGCTGTTTCCGGCCGACGTCGTGCGTGCGGCCGCCGGAATTTTCCCGGTACCACGCGATCGCATCGAGCGCGCCGTACCTCGGGCCCTGCGCTCCCGCACGGCATGCATACTCCCACTCCGCTTCGGTGGGCAGCCGATAGCCATTGCTGCCAGGAACCGGGGAGGCACCCGTTCCGTCTTCGAGGATCGCATAACTGCCAAGCAGACCGTCGGCCGACGACAGCCTGTTGCAGAACCGGACGGCGTCGATCCACGATACGTTTTCCACCGGGCATTGCGCACTGACACGCGACGAAAGCGATTGTCCCGTTACCGCGGCGTATTGCGCCTGGGTCACCGGATAGCGGCCGATCGCAAAGCGCTGCAGATCGACGCACCATGTGCGGCCGATCCGGTCGTCCCGCAATGCAATGGTGCCGGCGGGAACCTGCACCATCGGCAGATCGAGCGTTTCAGACTGATGTTCCATGTTCGCCACGCTGCCGCACCGTTACGAAGACAGCCTGACGGCACCGGCTTCGTCATACGCCACGATGTTCAACCCTTCCGTCGCTGCCGGCGCGACGAAGTACCGCGCGATCCGGTCGAATTCGTCGTCCGACGCCTGGAACGGATGGTCGCCTCGCGCATTGCGTGCGCGCAGCCGCGCCTTGCAAACCGCATCGCTGACGTCGAGGTAATGCAGTCGATGGTCGCAGCCGACCGCCTGCGAAACGGCGAGCCCCCAGGCGCGCGCGGCGACGGTATTGAACGGCACGTCGAGCACCACCGATACGCCGGCCCGCAGCACCGTGCGGGCATGATCGGCAATCACGTTGCCGACGCGCGTTGCGCACCGGACGTAGTCGTCGATCGACAGGATCTCGCCCGGATAGAGCTGCGCCAGCCACGCGTCTTCGCTGATCGAAACGACCGGCCCGGCACTGGCGAGCCGCGCGACGAGCGTCGATTTTCCGGACGCGATCTTGCCGCATACCATGTGGAGCAACACGGCATCGTTCGATGCCGTCGCGTGAAGTGACTTCCCTGTCTGCATGTCCAGGCTCTCCATCGAATGCCCAGAAAGCAAAAACCCGCCTTCCGGGCGGGTTGTGACGACATCCATTCAGTCGATCGCTACCCCGCCGGCAACATGGCGGCGCAAATAATCGAACGGGTTTGCGAATGGATCATGCGCACCAGAATAACCAACTCCCCGATCGTGAGCAAGCGGGTGACAATCAAAGCACTTCAACCTGCGCGCTTAAAACTGATACGCTAGACGAAAAATAAACAAGGCGTTCCCGGGCACCCTCGTCCGCCGCCATTCAGATAACAAACAGAGAAAAGGGCATTCCGAAATGAAACGTGGTTTTGTATTTGCCGCCCTGCTGGCAATGTCGTCCTTGGCAACACAAGCGGCACTGGCGCAGGAAAAGGCCGCGCCGCCTGTCTATACGTGGCTCTCCGAGCGTTTCCCCGAGAACGTTCGCTACGATTCCCCCATACTGACCATCAACGATTCGGGGTTATCGGCGGATCAAGGCATCATCAACGCGCAATTGACGCTGGTGCAGTCGCCGCAAGGCAATGATTCCGTACTGGGGCTGGCCGTCGCGTTCCATACGACGGAGAAGCGCAATTTCAATACCGTGCGCGACTACGGGAAATTCGGCACCCACTACCGGCAGCCCAAGATCCCGGTCGCGATTCCGACGCTGAACGGCGGCGGCTACACCGACACCGAGAACTGGCCCCCGGTGGCCGATGGCGGCAAGACCTGGCCCGTGAACGGCGGCGTCTTCATCATGCTGAACCGCATCGACCTGAAGCCCTACGACATCAGCGGGACCGACCTGGTGCTCAGACTCTCGGACTACGACACGGCCGACAAGGGCTTCCGGATCCGGATTCCGGCCGCGTTTCTATCGCGCTTTCTCGCCAGCATTCCGAACGACCGCCGGCTGGTGCCGGAGGCGATGTTGAACCGTCCGTCGGTCTTCGGCGTGCATTTTGTCGAATTGAGCGAACAGGAGCAGACGGGGCTGAAACTCCCCGGCAGCGCGCTGCAGATCCTCGCTGTGCTGCCCGACACGGTCGCCGATCGCGCCGGCCTGAAGAATTACGATGTGCTGCTGCGGTTCGGCAATCACCCGCTGAAGCAGATGGACGACCTGAGGGACGCCGTGCTTGCGACACCCAAGGGCACGGTGGTGCCGCTGACGGTCTGGCGCGACGCCAGGGAGGTCAAGCTGCCGGCGCAGTTCTGAAATCGTCGACGGATCGTGGCGCCAGGCCGGCCAGGCGCCACGACGCATGCGTGCGTGGCCCCGTCGCGGCCTGCTCGAGCGGCACGGGGTCAGATGATGGAAGTGCTCGCCGTCGCCGAAACGCCGTACTCAACCCATGACACGGCGCCGACGATGACCAATGCTCTGCGCTTTTCCGCTGCTTCATGCTTCCCCGGCGTTCATTATTCGAACAACAATTTAGTGTCGTACATCGAAGACGACGTATGCGTCGTGAGCTTTGCTGATTCACCCGGCGATGACCCAACCCATTACCTGATCCTGTCGCAAGCGCTGTTCGATTGCGGGGAGGACGATGAGGAGATCAGCGTCGAGTACGGCAGGAATGGCGGCAGGGTAAATACAGAGGTCATTGCGGCTCGACTAGATGCGAAATCATTTACGATGAAAGTGGATCCGGTTATCGTCGGCGTTTCAGCGTTCAATATCGGCATCGCTTCGCCCGTCACTGATGAGTTGCGTGAGCATCTGAAAAATATTTTTAGTCAATCTCCTACGAAGCTTGCGCTTCTATAAACCTTCGACATGAGTCCATTTTGACTACCAAGATGCCGACGCTGCAGACCTTCATGACGCCAGCCGATGAAGCAGTGTTCTCGGATCTGCTGAAAGCGCATATTCCGCGAGTCAAGTTTATCGATTCGTACATTTGGAGCTCGCCGATTCCCCCTGCCTACGACAGCATGACAGCGTGCTGCGGGCAGCCGTTTTCCAACATCGTCATTATTGACGAATCTATTTGCAGCGTTGATCGCTATACGCATGAATTCGTTGGCGCTCACCCCGGCGGGAGTGGCTATATTGGCGGAAAGGTGGGCCCGGGAATGATTCAGTTTCTCCGGTCGCATGAGGCTCAATATGCGCCTGGGTGCCTACGAGACGGACGCGTGGCAGCTTCCTACGACTCCGACACAGAGCCGGATACGGATGCATTTGTTAAAACCGTGTGGAAAGTGCTCAAGAAATTTTCGCACAAGACGTTCTTGGTCAACCGCGAAACGGGAGTGATCAATGAAAAACCGGAGGCTCGATTTTTTGCGGGACCGGATGCCGCAGCGAAGTTCGACGGTACGGATGGACACTATCTGACGAATAACGCGTTCGTCTATTTTTTGGCTCGACCGTCCAGGTAAGGTATGTTTATGGCCAACAGCGGTGGCTGCCGTCAGGAGAGCTCCATGAGCAAGTTGAAGCTGGTCAAGTTGGCCAAATCACTGACTGAAAACGATATCTCGAACTTCGAGAACCAATTCGGCATCCGAATGCCAGACGATCTCCGGAAGCATTATTTGAAAGCGAACGGCGGATTTCCGGACTGTTTCAAGATGTGCTACATCCCGAATGGGGTCGACCCTTGCGATGCAAACGATGTGACGTTCAATGGGTTCTATCCAATGAAGTATCCGTCAACGGCTGATGGATCGACGCTGGAAGAAAACTATATCGACTACACGGATACGCAAGCACTGTTCGACAAGCACGAGTACATTCCATTTGCATTCGACGTGAGTGGATATCCGCATCTCATGAAGCTTGATGATCACGCGATCTACCTTCTTAATCGAGACGTTGTTGATGATGAAGGACGTGAAGTCATAGAGTTTGTTGCACCATCCCTGCAGGAATTTATCGATGGATTGATTTCTGGCGACGAGTTCGAAGATCTGATCAGTGATTGCTAATGTAGCCGCTGGCAATCCACGGAGTAGCGATACGATCTATGGGGTTTGAGAATTGCAGTAGAAAAATTGACGGCATCGATTCGTTAGAGATTCTCTACGGACTGTCGAGCAAATACGGATCGACGACACCAGAGAGGTTTGAGACGTACAAGGGCCGCATTCCGGCTGATTGGATTCCAATCGGTGAAGCGCCGGGTGGAAACCAGGTCTGCCTGAGCATTCATCCATCCGGCGCTCGATCGGTTGAATTCCGGGATCAGGAGAGCGAGGTCGGTCCCGGCTTACCGCCACGCGGTACGGGCTTAACGAAAACCACCGACACATTGCAGGCGTTTGTGAGCCAGCTCACGTCGGAGGATCCGCCGGAGCATGCGCCTCTGTGCACGCAGAGCTGTTCACGCGTCCAGTTCTGCTGAAGCCTACGTAAAACCTCACGCACCGGCGTGACCCTACGCGTGACGACCGACCGGACTCGCGAGCGACCTGACACCCGCCGAGCATGCTCAAAATGCAGCGGCGTGCACATCAGCACGGTGCGCAGCCAGATCCACGCGATTTTTTCGAAGACGGGCGTCAGACGCCTCGCCGATCTCGTCGCGTTGTCCGGCGACTGACGGCGGCGATCAGCCGCCCCGGCCGCGCGTCGCGTCGCCGGTACGCGCTGGCGGTTCACCCGCACTCATGCGATCAAGTTGCCGCACGATTTCCGCGCGCAGTTCGGCCGACATCTGGACGCTGTCGAGCAATTCCGAGATCCACAGTCCGTCGGCGGCGAGCCGGCAGATCATCAGCGTCGCGGCCTGCTCGAGCGGCACGGGGTCGGGGCGCGTCCATTCCCGCATCGGCACCGACCATCGTTCGCGCGTGCCCTGGTCGGTAATCATCGACGCGACGAGGACGCGCAGCACGTCGGTGCTCGCGGCCGGATGCACAGCATCGAGCACCGTATGGACGTATGCGCGCGCCGCCGCGCCGTCGCCGCCGGCATCCGCCGCCACCCGCGCGGCCATGTGCGCGGCGAACCGCTCGGTCGCCTGACCGAACAGCGCATCCAGCAGCCCCTGCTTGTTCGCGAAGTGATACTGCAGCGCGCCTTTCGTCACGCCGGCACGCTCGGCCACCGCATCGAGCGTCAACGCGGCCACGCCGTGATGGGTCGCGATTTCCGATGCCGCCGCCAGCAACTGTGCGCGCACCTGATCCGGCGCTTTTTTTCGGCGCACGCCGGCGGTGGCGGCGCCCGGTGCCGACAATGCTTCGGGCGCCCGCGCATCGGCCGTTCCAGCCGGTTCGACGGGCACGGACACGTCGTGCGGCGCGGGTTCGAGGTGTTTTTTCATGGTGCGGATGGTAGCACCCGGGCGTCTCGATATAAACATTCCGGCTGGATGGTATGATCCGCCGCATGACTACAGCCACCCCCTCCTCCTGGTCCGCGCTCGACACCGCCATCGCCCGTGGACGCGACGCCCTCGTGCGTCTCCAGCAGCCCGACGGCAGCTGGTGTTTCGAACTCGAATCCGACGCGACGATCACCGCGGAATACATCCTGATGATGCATTTCATGGACAAGATCGACGACATCCGCCAGGAGAAGATGGCACGCTACCTGCGCGCGAACCAGCGGCTCGACACGCATGGCGGCTGGGCGCTGTACGTCGACGGCGATCCGGACGTGTCGTGCAGCGTGAAGGCGTACTTCGCGCTGAAGGCGGCCGGCGACAGCGAACACGCGCCGCACATGGTCCGTGCGCGCGACGCGATCCTGAAGCTGGGCGGTGCGGCCCGCGCGAACGTGTTCACGCGCATCCTGCTCGCGACGTTCGGCCAGGTGCCGTGGCGCGCGGCGCCGTTCATGCCGATCGAATTCGTGCTGTTCCCGAAGTGGGTGCCGATCTCGATGTACAAGGTCGCGTACTGGGCGCGGACGACGATGGTACCGCTGCTCGTGCTGTGCTCGCTGAAGGCGCGCGCCCGCAATCCGCGCAACATCTCGATCCGCGAGCTGTTCGTCACGCCGCCGGACGAGGAACGCCAGTACTTCCCGCCCGCGCGCGGCATGCGCAAGGCGTTCCTCGCGCTCGACCGCACGGTGCGCCATGTCGAGCCGCTGATGCCGAAGGGCCTGCGGCAGCGCGCGATCCGCCATGCCGAGGCGTGGTGCGCGGAGCGCATGAACGGCGAGGACGGGCTCGGCGGGATCTTCCCGCCGATCGTGTACAGCTACCAGATGATGGAAGTGCTCGGCTACCCGGACGATCATCCGCTGCGGCGCGATTGCGAAAACGCGCTGGAGAAACTGCTGGTCACGCGGCCGGACGGCAGCATGTATTGCCAGCCGTGCCTGTCGCCGGTGTGGGACACCGCGTGGAGCACGATGGCGCTCGAGCAGGCGCGCGGCGTGGCGGCGCCGGAAGACGGCGAGCCGAGCGAAGCACGGCGCGCACTCGACGAACGCATCGCACGCGCGTACGACTGGCTGGCCGCACGCCAGGTGAACGACCTGCGCGGCGACTGGATCGAAAACGCGCCGGCCGACGTCCAGCCGGGTGGATGGGCGTTCCAGTACGAGAACCCGTACTACCCCGACATCGACGACACGGCAGTCGTCACCGCGATGCTCGATCGCCGCGGCCGCACGCATCCCCACGCGGACGGCACGAACCCGTATGCGCCGCGCGTCGCGCGCGCGCTCGACTGGATGCGCGGGCTGCAATCGCGCAACGGCGGCTTCGGGGCGTTCGACGCCGACTGCGACCGCCTGTACCTGAACGCGATCCCGTTCGCCGATCACGGCGCACTGCTCGATCCGCCGACCGAGGACGTGTCGGGCCGCGTGCTGCTGTGCTTCGGCGTGACGAAGCGCGCGGACGAACGCGCATCGCTCGCGCGCTGCATCGACTACGTGAAGCGCACGCAGCAGCCCGACGGCAGCTGGTGGGGGCGCTGGGGCACGAACTACATCTACGGCACGTGGAGCGTGCTGGCCGGCCTCGCGCTCGCCGGCGAGGACAAGTCGCAGCCGTATATCGCACGCGCGATCGAGTGGCTGCGCTCACGACAGCATGCGGACGGCGGCTGGGGCGAGACGAACGACAGCTATATCGACCCGAAGCTGAGCGGCACCAATGGCGGCGAGAGCACATCGAACTTCACCGCATGGGCGCTGCTCGCGCAAATGGCGTTCGGCGACTGCGAATCCGATTCGGTGAAGCGCGGCATCGCGTACCTGCAGTCAGTCCAGCAGGAAGACGGCTTCTGGTGGCACCGCTCGCACAATGCGCCGGGCTTTCCGCGCATCTTCTACCTGAAGTATCACGGCTATACCGCGTACTTCCCGCTGTGGGCGCTCGCGCGCTATCGGCGGCTGGCAGGCGCGGCAGCGGCGCGGGCTTCGGCCGCGCGCGGGGCGACGGCAGTCAAGGCATCGGACACGGTTGTCGCCTGAGTGGTGACGTGGCGGCGCAAGGCCGTCACACGAAACCCTCTTCGACCAGCGTGCAGCCGTGCGCCGTGATCTCGTGCTGCTGGCCCGAGCCGCCGACCACGCGGCTCCAGCTCCTGGACACGAGCACGGCCGCGGCGCCGTCGGCACGGAGCGTATAGCCAAACCCGCCATACATGCCCGGCACCCCGAACCACATGCTTTCGGCCTGCGCGTCGAGTTCCAGCAGCGGTTCGAGTTCGGGCAGGCGCAGCGCGTCGACGCGCAGGTGCGCGATACGGCCAAGAATCATCTCGTGGAAGTGGCGCTGGATGTCGCGCAGCGTATCGTCGGGCACGAAGCGTCGCGGCTGCGGCGTCAGCAGATCGATCAGGTGCCGATGCCCGCGCTGCTCGGCAATATCGACCGGGCGCGCGCCGTGCGCATCGCGCAGCATGCGCCACGTGCCGAGCCGTAGCAATTCGGCGACGGCCTCTTGCGGCGCGCCCCCGTAGGCAGCCTGGTGCAGCGGCGTATAGAGCGACGTGCCACCCGGCCGCGTCGCGTTGACGAGCGCGGACCGTGTCGCGACGAGATCCAGCATCGTCGCCCAGTCCCCGTTGCGCGCCGCGTCGGCCAACGCGTGCCGGCTCGCGACCTCTGCGTCGTGGAGCAGGTCGGCGCCCGTGATGCCATCCCATGCGATGCTCAATCGTTTCTCCTTCCGTCTGTCGCCCGTGCGGCTGGCGCGTCGTCCGCTCATCATAAGCGTTCGTCACGTCCATGCGCTCGCGACGCGAGCAGCGTCGCCGGCAACCGCCAATCCTGTCCGCAAGTGTGGAATCATGCGAACGCGCCGTCGGCGCGTTCATTTCACTTCGACGAAGGATGCCAGCCGTGCTCGACATTTCCACCATCACCGATGCCCTCGCCCCGAGCGGCGAACCCGTGCAGTATCGCGTGTCACCCGAGAAGCTGATTGCCGGCGACCCGCTGCAGACGCTCACCCCCGGATTCACGAGCCCGTGCGGGCGCTTCTCGACGGGCATCTGGGAAAGCACGCCCGGCCGCTGGCGGATCGCGTATACCGAAGCGGAATACTGCGAGATCCTGGCAGGCGCGTCGGTGATCACCGATGAGGAAGGCAACGCGAAAACCCTTCGCGCCGGCCATCGCTTCGTCATTCCGCCGGGCTTTCGCGGCACGTGGGAAGTCGTCGAGCGCACACGGAAGATCTTCGTCGCTTACGAAGAGCAGCCGCCTGAATGAGCGTGGGCCATGCGCGATGCGCGCCACATCGCGCCCCAATTTGCCACGCACATCCACGCCGATGACACGGAATTGACACGCGCGGCCGGTAATTTCCGCACGTCTCGTCCCGTGTGTCGCCATGCTTGCCCTGCTTCTCGCCGCCTTCTATGAAACCGCCCGCCAGGGAAGCGTGACCGCCGCCGCGAAGCGCCTCGACGTGAGCCAGCCGACGATCACGTCGCGCATCCAGCAGCTCGAACGCCATTACGGGGTCGAGCTGTTCCATCGCCGCGGCAACCGTCTCGACCTCAGCGACGCGGGTGCGTCGCTGATGCCGATGATCGGCCAGATGCTGCAGATGGAGAACGATATCGATTTCGCGCTGCGCAACGAGCGCGAACTGCATACCGGCAACCTGCGCGTCGGCACGACCGGCCCGTTCTACATCCTGCCCGCGATCGCCGCGTTCCGGCGCCAGTATCCGGCCGTGAGGATCAGCATCGAGATCGGCAACTCGCAGCAGGTGCTCGATGCGCTCGTCGATTTTCGCTGCGACGTCGCCGTGTCGTCGCAGCGCGACGACGATCCGCGTTTCGTGCGGCATACGATCGCGAACGATCCGCTCGTGCTGGTCGTGCACCGCTCGCATCGGCTCGCCGCGCGCGAGTCGGTCACGCTCGCCGCGCTGGCCGGCGAGACGCTGCTGCTGCGCGAGCCCGGCTCGCGCACGCGCGCGCTGATGGAGCACGTGCTGAAGCACGCCGGCATCGGGCTGCCCGCGAATGCGATCGAGCTCGGCAGTCGCGAAGCGATCCGCGAAGCCGTGCGGCACGACATGGGCTGCACGCTGATGCCGCGCGGCGAGGTCGGCGCGCATCCGGAACTGCGCGCGGTCGCGTTCGCCGACGATCTGCCGCCGATGCACGAATACCTGTACTACCTCGACGCGCGCGCCGACACGCGGCTGATTACCGCGTTCATGGCCAACGTCGACCGCCACGACGCGCGCACGCCGGCCTGAGCGTAACGGCGCACGCGCTCACACCGTTTCGAACAGCTCCACGATCCGCCAGCCGCGCGCCGTCGCCAGCGCGCGCAGCCGGTCGTCCGGATTGGTTGCGACCGCATCCGTCACTTGCTCGAGCAGCGGGATGTCGTTATGCGAATCGCTGTAGAACCAGCTGCGCTCGAAGTCGGACCACGCGCGCCCGAGCGACGCGAGCCACGCATCGGTACGCACGATCTTCCCTTCGCGATAGCTCGGCACGCCCGCCGGCCGCCCCGTATAGCGCGAATCCGGCCGCCCGTCGACGGTTTCGAGCTCGCACGCGATCAGCGCGTCGATGCCGAACGCGTGTGCGATCGGCCGCGTGATGAACGCATTCGTCGCGGTAACGATGCAGCACAGATCGCCGCGCGCGCGATGATGACGCACGAGATCGAGCGCCGCCGGCGAGATCGCGGGCCGCACGACGTCGGCCATGAAGCACGCGTGCCAGTGCGCGAGCCGTTCCCGCGAATAGCGGGCGAGCGGCGCGAGCATGTTGCACAGGTGCGCATGGATGTCGAGCGTGCCGGCCGCATAGCCGGCCGAAAACGCCGCGTCGATGCGCGCGAATTCGGCCGCGTCGATGAGACCCTGCTCGACCATGAAATGGCCCCAGGCCTGGTCGCTGTCGAACGGAATGAGGGTGAAGTCGAGATCGAAAAGCGCGAGTTGCGTCATCGAATGAGGCGTCGTGTGAACAGGAAAGAATGAAAAACGCGCGGCCTCGTCGTCGCGAGGCCGCGCACAAAAAGCCGCCGGTGCGGGTCGACGCGCCGGCGGCTACCGGTGATGCGACGCCGGCCGCCCGGCCGGCGCCGGTCAGCTGGACACGCCCATCGCCGGATCGCTGATGCTGTCCTTGCCGGTCTCGACGCGGCCCGCGAAGCGGCGCACGAGGCCGTTCTCGGCCGTCAGCGTGAAGTCGTACCAGCCGCTCGACGCGGCGAGCGTCCAGTACGGCTCGACCTGCATGCCGGCCGGCACCGCGTAGCTCCACGGGCCGTCGGTGCGGTACGCGTTCGACGTGACCGTGACCTGGCTCGCCGCGTTACCGACGTTCATGATCGTCAGGTACACGGCGTCGTTCGCCGGGTCGTAGCACACGCGGATCTCCGGCACCGGCCCGCTCGCCGCCTTCGCGACGTTGCCCTGGAATTCGCGCAGGAAGCCGTTCGGCCCGAGCACCCACAGATCGTAGTTGCCCGCATCGTCGGCCACCGCGCGCCACGAATCCGACAGCTGCTTGCCCGCTTCGACCGTATAGCGGCGCGGCGCGCGATCGAGATGCAGCTTGTCGTACACATGGAACACCGCGCCGGCCGTGCCGGTATTGCTGAACGTGAGCCACACCAGCCCGCCCGACACGTCGGCGCTCGCGCTCGTGTGCAGCTCGTACGGCAGCGCGCGCGACGGGCGCGTGCCGGCCGGCTGCGTCGGCATCTGCTGCGCGCTGACCGACGGCACCGGCACCGCGCCCTGCAGGCTTTGCTGCACGTGCTGCGCATCGGCCGCGGCCTTGGTCGGCGCCGGGAACGACGTCGCCGGGTTGCCGTTCGGGTTCTTGAAGTTGAAGGCCGACGTCAGGTCGCCGCACACCGCGCGACGCCACGGGCTGATGTTCGGCTCCTGCACGCCGAAGCGCTGCTCGATGAAGCGCAGCACCGACGTATGGTCGAACACCTCCGAGTTGACCCAGCCGCCCGCGCTCCACGGCGACACGACGAACATCGGCACGCGCGGGCCGGGCCCGTACGGGCGGCCGTCCGGCGCGAGCGGCGACGAATCGCCGGGCGGGTTCGGCAGCGTGAAGTATTCGTACTGCGTCGTGACGGTCGACTTGCCCGCATAGGTGCCGTCCGCATTGCGCGACGGCGCGTTCGGCGGCGGCATGTGATCGAAGAAGCAGTCGTTCTCGTCGTAGTTCACGATGAGCACGGTCTTGCTCCACACGTCCGGGTTCGCCGTCAGCGTGTCGAGCAGGCGCTGCAGGTAGTACGCGCCCTGCCCCGGCGTCGACGCGCCCGGGTGCTCGCAGTACGCGGTCGGCGACACGATCCAGCTCACCTGCGGCATCCGGTTCGCCGCGATGTCGTCGGCGAGCGATTGCAGGAAGCCACCATCGGGCATCGTGTTGCCGATCCCCTTGTACAGCGGCGACAGCGCTTCCATCGCGGGCGTGTAGGGCACGTTCGGCGAGCCCGGCACCGTCTCGTTGACCTTGCGGAACGCCGCGAAGCCCGCGAGCGGGTTGTCGGTGTAGTTGTCCGGCATGTTCTGGTAGACCTTCCAGCTCACGCCGGCCGCCTGCAGGCGCTCCGGGTAGGTCGTCCACGTCAGGCCCGTCTTCGACGAACCGAGGCCGTCCCAGCCGTCGTTGTTCACCACCGCCGTGTTCGAGCCCGTCGGGCCGTTCGTGCCGGTCCACAGGAAGATCCGGTTCGAGTTGGTGCCGCCGTGCAGCGAGCAGTGGTACGCATCGCACAGCGTGAACGCGTTCGCCAGCGCGAAGTGGAACGGCAGGTCGGACTGTCGCAGGTAGCCCATCGACGCGTCGCCCTTCGACGCGGGCCACGCGGTCATCCGGCCGTTGTCCCAGGCCGAGTGCGAGTCGGTCCACGAGTGCGCGCCGCCGACGAGCAGTGCATTGCCTTTGGTGCTGTCGAGGTAGAACGGCAGCACCGGGCGCTTGCCGTCGCTCTGTTGCCACACGGGCGTGCCGCCCGGCTGCGGGATCGTCAGGCGGTCGCCGAAGCCGCGCACGCCGGGCATCGTGCCGAAGTAATGATCGAACGAGCGGTTTTCCTGCATGAAGATCACGACGTGCTGCACGTCGTTGATCGTGCCGGTCTGGTTGTTGGCCGGAATCGCGAGCGCGCGCCGGATCGCCGGCGGGAACATCGAGAAGGCCGTGCCGGCGGCAGCGGCACGAACCTGAACGGCGGCAACCTCGTGGTCGGCAGCAATACGGCGCTTGGCCTTGGCGCGCTGAACGTCAACGGCCCGGCGTCGCTCGATGCGACCACCAACGTGTCGCTCGCGAACGGCGT
>NZ_JAAGPM010000053.1:0-51624 GCF_017104865.1 Burkholderia sp. Ac-20349 | reverse complement strand
GCATCCGCGCGAATGCCTCGTGATGTCGGTGAAGGACGAATGGCCGGCGCACGCGTGTACGCGCAGCTTCGATGCGACGTTCGATGCGCATCGCGCGCGGCACCCGCGGCTGCGCTGGCATGCCGGCCGCACGCCACACGATGCAGGTGCACGGCGCGATCGGCTACACGTGGGAACTCGACTTGCAGATCTTCATGAAGCGCATCTGGGCGCTGTCCGGCAGCTGGGGCGACAGCGCGTTCCACAAGGCCCGCGTGGCCGACGCGATCCTCGGCGACGCGTTGCCGATCGGCCCCGCGCAGACCTTCGACCTCGAGGAATCCAACTGATGAAACAAGCCTATATCGTCGACGCGCTGCGCACGCCGACCGGCCGCCGCAAGGGCGGGCTCGCGCACGTGCATGCGGCGGACCTCGGCGGCTTCGTGCTGAAGACGCTCGTCGAACGCAACGCGATTCCGGCCGACGACTATGACGACGTGGTGTTCGGCTGCGTCGACACGATCGGCCCGCTCGCGGGCAACATCGCGCGCACCTGCTGGCTCGCGGCCGGGTTGCCGCTGCAGGTGCCGGGCGTGACGGTCGACCGCCAGTGCGGCTCGTCGCAGCAAGCCGTTCACTTCGCCGCGCAGGCGGTGATGAGCGGCATGCAGGACGTGGTGGTGGCGGGCGGCGTGCAGACGATGACGCAGATCCCGATCTCGTCCGCGATGACCTGCGCGGCGCCGCTCGGCTTCAACGACCCGTTCTCGGGCAGCAATGGCTGGCGCGCGCGCTTCGGCGACGCGCCGGTATCGCAGTTCGTCGCCGCGCAGCGGATCGCCGATCACTGGAACCTGTCGCGCGACGCGATGGAGCGTTATGCGCTCGAAAGCCATCGTCGCGCGGTCGCGGCGATCGAGGCCGGCCATTTCAAGCGGGAAATCGTGCCGCTCGAAGGCGTGATGCACGATGAAACGCCGCGTCCCGACACGTCGCTGGAAAAGATGGCGACGCTCGAACCGCTGATGCCGGGTGGCTCGCTGACGGCTGCCGTCGCGAGCCAGACCTGCGATGCGGCTGCCGCGCTGCTGATCGTGTCCGAGGATGCGTTGAAGCGCTACGGCCTCACGCCGCGCGCGCGCATCCATCACCTGAGCGTGCTTGGCGACGATCCGCTGTGGATGCTCACCGCGCCGATTCCCGCGACGAAGGCTGCGCTGAAGAAGGCCGGCCTCGACTGGTCGCAGATCGACGTCGTCGAGATGAACGAGGCGTTCGCATCGGTCGCGCAGGCATGGCTCGCCGACACGCGCTTCCTGCACGAAAAGACCAACCCGAACGGCGGCGGGATCGCGCTCGGCCATCCGCTCGGCGCGACCGGCGCGCGGCTGATGACGACGCTGCTGCACGAGCTGGAACGCACCGGCGGCCGCTACGGGCTGCAGACGATGTGCGAAGGCGGCGGCCTCGCGAACGTCACGATCATCGAGCGCCTGTGAGCGCGTCACCTTCACGATCCACGAGGCACAAGCATGGGAATCTGTAACGGACGCACCGTCATCATCACCGGCGCGGGCGGCGGGCTCGGGCGCGCATACGCGCTCGCGTTCGCGGCCGAAGGCGCGGCGGTCGTCGTCAACGACATCCGGCACGAAGCGGCGCAGGCTGTGTGCGACGAGATTGCACGACGCGGCGGGCGAGCGCTCGCGAACGCGGACGACATCACGCAGGTCGACACCGCGCAGCGGATCGTCGACGCGGCACGCGATGCATTCGGCGACGTGCACGTGCTCGTCAACAACGCAGGCATCTGCCGCGACAAGATGTTCACGAGCATGACCGAAACCGACTGGGACGACGTGATGCGCGTGCACCTGCGCGGCCACTTCTGCCTGTCGAGCGTGCTGGCGCGCGTGTGGCGCGATGCCGCGAAGGCAGGCCACCCGGTCGATGCGCGGATCGTCAACACGAGTTCGGGCGCCGGGCTGCAAGGCTCGATCGGCCAGTCGAACTACGGCGCGGCGAAGGCCGGGATCGCCGCGCTCACGCTGATGCAGGCGGCCGAGCTGCAGCGCTACGGCGTGCGCGTGAACGCGCTCGCGCCGGCCGCGCGCACGTCGATGACGGAAGGCGTGTTCGCCGACATGATGAAGAAGCCCGAGGACGGCGGCTTCGACTATTTCGATCCGGCCAACGTCGCGCCGCTGGTCGTGTGGCTCGGCAGCGCGCTGTCGGCCGACGTGACGGGCCAGGTGTTCGAGGTCGCGGGCGGGATGATCGCGGTCGCGGAAGGCTGGCGCACGGGCCCGAGCGTCGATCGCGGCGCGCGCTGGGCGGCGGCCGAGGTCGGCCCGGCGGTCGCGCAGTTGCTCGCCGATGTGCGTCCCGCGCAGCGCGTGTACGGGAGCTGAGCATTGACGTCTTCCCCTGCCTATATGCAAGGGACTCCCACACATGGCGATGCACGTCCGCATCGGAGAATGTTCAACGCAGCGTTGGTATCACGATCATGCACGACACCACAGCTACTACACATCCATTCCCTTATTCGCAGCCCCGCGATACCTTTCGGCCGCGTCGTGCTGTCTTTCGACTCGCACGTCGAACAGGACTGGGTAGAACCGCTTTCGTCGACTTCCTCGAACGTGGCTCCGTGCGCGATCGCCTTGTAGCGGAGCTTGTTTCGGAAGGACGACCAGGATGCGTCGTAGATGCTCTTCGCCATCCTGGTTCTGGCGAGCTTCGTAGCCGACACATTGCCGACCGCGATGTAATCGAAACGCCGCACCAGATCGAGCGCGAGCTTGTGCTGGAAATCGGCACGGGCATTCGCCACCTTGGCGTGCAGCTTCGCGATATGCCGTTTGTGCTTTCGCGCCCGTTGCGCTTTCGCGAGCTTCTCGGCCGCGCGTCGGCCGAACCGATCGTTAGGAAGCTTCTCGCCCGTCGAAAGGGTGGCGAAGTCTTTCAGACCAAGGTCGATGCCGACACCGGAACGAATCGGGCGCACCTGAGCATCAGGTATCTCGATTGCGATGTTCAGAAACCAGTTGCCGCGCGCATCTTGCGCAAAACTGGTTCCGTCCTTGATCTTGCCGTCGGGAAGCGGGCGGCTGTTGAACACGCGGAAGGTGTTGCCGGCAAAACGAAACGCGTCGCCCTCGCGTTTCAGATCACGGCCCTTCAGGGGAACCCAGCCGAGCGATTTCCTGCCGCGATATCGCAGGTAACGGCGTCGGTGCTGACTGCGAGACTTCGCGTATTGCTCGCAGGTTGCGTTAACCGTGCCGGAGTGGATGCCGAGCTCCTTGCTAGTGCCGGTCGTCAGCACGTTCAGGTCGAATCCGGTCGGCCACCTCTTGTTCCACTTGAGCGCGTGCTTCTGCGTGTCGTTGCAGAAATTCCAGACGTAGTTCACCGCGCGGCTCTGCTTGCTAAGCAGTCCGTTGAGCGATTTCACTCGGTAGCGGTAGACAAGAATCATACCGGCGATCCTAACCCGTGGAAGAAGCTGCTTGTCAAGGGAGCTCCTTTCTTCCTCGCCATGCGTCCAGCAGGATTTCTCCTTGGGCGAGATGGCCAGGCCTCTCGGAGCAACTGATGGAATTTTCGCTCACCGACGAACAGGCGATGATCCGCGACGCGGCAGCGGACGTGCTCGCCGAACGCAGCGCGTCCGCCGACGTACGCCGGGTGCTCGAGCAGTCGGCAGGCCGCGACGACGCGCTGTGGGCCACGCTCGCGGGCGAGCTCGGCTGGAACGCGCTCGCGTTGCCGGAAGCGGCTGGCGGGCTCGGGCTCGGCGCGGTCGAGCAGACGGCGCTGATGGAACAGCTCGGCCGGCGCGTCGCATGCGTGCCGTACTTTTCAACGACGTGCCTCGCGGCGACCGCGCTCGCGGGCTGCGCCGACACGCCGCTGGCAAACGACTGGCTCGTGAAGATCGCCGAAGGAGCGTGCAGCGCGACGCTGGCGCTGCCGTTCGACCTGCCGGCGGGTGCGTGGCAACTGCCGGTCGTCGCGGAAGAAACGGCGGGCGGTTATGCGCTGTCCGGCACGCTCGAACAGGCGATCGACGGCGCGCGTGCCGACCTGCTGCTGGTACCCGCGCGGATCGCGAATGAAGGGCAGTCGATCGGTTTGTTCGCGATCGATGTCGCAACAGCGTCGGGGCTCAAAGTCACGCCGCTCGACACGCTCGACGCAACACGGCCGATCGCGCGCGTGGTGCTCGACGAAGCCCGCGTGAGCCGCGATGCGCTGCTTGCTGGCGGCACAGCGGTTGCACAGGTGCTGGAGCACGCCGCCTGGTTCGCGGCACTCACGCTGGCTGCCGAACAGCTCGGCGGCGCCCAGCAATGCCTCGACCTGACGCTCGACTACACGAGCCAGCGCGTGCAGTTCGGCCGCGCGATCGCATCGTTCCAGGCCGTCAAGCACCGCTGCGCACAGATGATGGTGTTGATCGAGTCGGCCCGCTCGGCCGTGCTCGGAGCCGCACACGCGTGGGATGCCGAAGCCGGCAGCGCGCAGCCGAGCAACGCATTGCGCGCCGACATCGCCGCCGCGAAATCTGCCGCAAACGACGCATATGCGTTCTGCGCACAGGAAGCGATCCAGCTGCACGGCGGTGTCGGCTTCACGTGGGAATACGACCCGCATCTCTATTTCAAGCGCGCACAGGCGTCGGGTTCGCATTTCGGCACGACGCCGCAACTGCTCGAATGGATCGCGAGCCATGCGATCAACGGCGGCGCACCGCATCGCGACGCAGCACTCGCAGAGCCGGTTCCTGCGACGGCAACGCGTCCGTCCCCGTCCGCCGCACGCGCAGGAGCCCTCCAATGAACAGCGAAACGCGCGAACAGCAATTGCGGCACGAAGTGGCCGACTGGGTGCAGTCGCACCTGACCGGCGATTTCGCGTGCCTGAAATACCGCGGTGGCCCCGGCGACGAGGAAGCGTGGCCCGAACTGCGCAAGGCGTGGGAACGCGAACTGGCGCAAGGCGGCTGGACCGGCCTCGGCTGGCCGACGGATGCCGGCGGGCGCGGCTTCTCGGTCGCCGAGCAGGTGATCTTCCACGAGGAATACGCGCGCGCCGGCGGCCCCGGACGGATGGGCCACATTGGCGAAGGGTTGCTCGGGCCGACGCTCGTCGCATGCGGCACCGACGACCAGCGCGCGCGCTTCCTGCCCGGCATCCTGGCCGGCACGCAGTTCTGGTGCCAGGGCTATTCGGAGCCCGGCGCGGGTTCGGACCTGGCCAACGTGCGCACGCGCGCCGAGCAGGATGCGGACGGCGCGTGGCGCGTCCACGGTCAGAAGGTGTGGACGTCGCTCGCGCACGATTCCGACTGGATCTTCGTGCTGGCGCGCACCGATCCCGCATCGAAGGGCAACAAGGGGCTGTCGTTCCTGCTGATGCCGCTCGACCAGCCGGGCATCGAGATCCGGCCGATCAAGCAGCTCAACGGCGGCGCCGAATTCAACGAAGTGTTCTTCGACGGCGCGCGCGCGGACGCCCGCGACCTGGTCGGCGCCCCCGGCGACGGCTGGCGGATCGCGATGACGTTGCTCGGCTTCGAGCGCGGGATGTCGACGCTCGGCCAGCAGATGCAGTTCGTCCGCGAGCTCGAGTGGGTGATCGACGCCGCGCGCGAAGCGGGCACCGACCGCGACCCCGTGCTGCGCCAGCGGATCGGCCGTGCGTGGGCCGGGCTGCGCGTGATGCGCTACAACGCGCTGCGGATGCTGTCCGGCGCGGACGACGCCGACGGCGGCTCCGCACCGCTGCGCCGCGAGGCGCTGATCTACAAGTACTACTGGTCGAACTGGCACCGCGACCTCGGCCAACTCGCGATGGACGCGCTTGGGTCCCGCGCGAACGTGATCGATCCGGCCGACGAAAAACTCACCCATCTGCAGCGCGTATTCCTGTTCTCCCGTGCGGACACGATCTACGCGGGCACCAACGAAATCCAGCTCAACATCATGGCCGAGCGCGGGCTCGGCATGCCCAGGGAACCGCGAGGACAAGCATGACCGAACCCATCATCCAGAAAGCACCGGCCTACGTACCGGGCCACCAGTTGCTCGCCGGCAAATCGGTGCTGATCACGGCCGCCGCCGGCGCCGGCATCGGCTTCGCGGCCGCCCGCCGCTGCGCGGAGGAAGGCTGCCGCGCGCTGTTCATCTCCGACATCCACGAAAAGCGCCTCGAACAGGCGGTCGAGACGCTGCGCGCCGAAACGGGGCTGCAACAGGTGTACGGCCGCCTGTGCAACGTTGCGGTCGAGGCCGACGTGCAGGCGCTTGTAGCCGAAGCGCAGGACAAGCTCGACGGCGTCGACGTGCTGATCAACAACGCGGGGCTCGGCGGGTCGACCCGCATCGTCGATATGGACGATGCCGAATGGTCGCGCGTGATCGACATTAGCCTCACCGGGACGTTCCGGATGACGCGCGCGATGCTGCCGCACATGCAGGCCCGCGGCCGTGGCGCGATCGTCAACAACGCATCGGTGCTCGGCTGGCGCGCGCAGGCGGAACAGGCGCACTACGCGGCCGCGAAAGCGGGCGTGATGGCGCTGACGCGTTGCGCGGCGCTCGAGGCGTCGCCGTACGGCGTGCGCATCAACGCGGTCGCGCCGAGCATCGCGATGCACGATTTTCTGAAGAAGTCGGCGCCGGCCGACTTGCTGAATCAACTGGCGTCGCGCGAAGCCTTCGGGCGCGCCGCCGAAGTCTGGGAGGTCGCGAACGTGATGGTGTTTCTTGCAAGCGATTACGCGTCGTACATGACGGGCGAAGTGCTGTCGGTCAGCAGCCAGCACGCATGATGAGCGCGACCCTCGACCCCGTGCGCGCGACGCCCCGTGTGTTCGCGCATCCCGGCGAACTCGCGGCGGCCGTCGGCGACCCGCTCGGCGCGAGCGCATGGCTCGCGATCGACCAGATCCGCATCGACGGTTTCGCCGACGCGACGGGCGACCACCAGTGGGTGCACGTCGATCCGGTGCGCGCGAAGGACGGCCCGTTCGGCGCGTGCATCGCGCACGGCTACCTGACGCTGTCGCTCGTCAATTATTTCCTGCCGCAGATTGTGCGGATCGACGGCGCGCGGCTCGGCGTCAACTACGGCTGCGACAAGATCCGTTTCCCCGCGCCGGTGAAGGTCGGCGCGCGCGTGCGCGGCGTCGGCGAATTGCTGCGCGTCGAGCCGCTCGAAGGCGGCGTGCAGGCGTGGATCCGCGTGACCGTCGAGATTGAAGGCGAAGCCAAGCCCGGCTGCGTCGCCGACACGATCAGCCGTTACACCTTCTAGTTCGAGAGAGCCACACACATGGAAGACGCAGTCATCGTTTCCGTCGCACGCACGCCGATCGGCAAGGCGTTTCGCGGCATGTTCAACGACACCGAGGCGCCGGTGCTCGGCGGCCACGTGGTGCGCACCGCGCTCGACCGCGCGGGCGTCGCGCCGGCCGACGTCGACGACGTGGTGATCGGCTGCGCCGCGCAGCAGGGCACGCAGGGCTACAACATCGGCCGCCTGTCGGCTGCGGCGGCCGGGCTGCCGGCGTCGGTGCCCGGCATGACGATCGACCGCATGTGCTCGTCGGGGCTGATGTCGATCGCGAGCGCCGCGCGCAGCATCGGCGCGGGCGACGCGCGGATCGTCGTCGCGGGTGGCGTCGAGTCGATCTCGCTCACGCAGAACAAGCACAAGAACGCGTATCGCGCGCGTTCGCTGGCCGTGCTCGACCACCAGCCGGCGGCGTACATCGCGATGATGGAAACGGCCGAGATCGTGTCGCGCCGCTACGGCATCTCGCGCGCGGCACAGGACGAATTCGCGTTGCAGAGCCACCAGCGCACGGCGCAAGCCCAGGCGGCCGGCCGCTTCGACGCGGAAATCGCCCCGCTCGACGTGCGGCGCGCGCTGTTCGACAAGGAAGGCAACCCGGCCGGCCACGAGGACGTGAACGCCGCGCGCGACGAAGGCGTGCGCGCGGACACGACGGCCGAACGGCTCGCGGGGCTGAAGCCGTCGTGGAGCGGCGGCAAGGTCGTCGAGCAGGGCGAGTTCGTGACGGCCGGCAACGCGTCGCAGCTGTCGGACGGCGCGGCGGCCGTGGTCGTGATGTCGCGTGGCGAGGCCCAGCGCCGCGGCCTGACGCCGCTCGGCGCGTTCCGCGGCCTCGCGGTGGCCGGCTGCGAGCCGGACGAAATGGGTATCGGCCCGGTGTTCGCGATCCCGAAGCTGCTGGCGCGCTTCGGGATGACCGTGGCCGACGTCGGGCTGTGGGAGCTGAACGAGGCGTTCGCGTGCCAGGCGCTGTACTGCCGCGACACGCTCGGCATTCCGGACGAGCGGCTGAACGTCGACGGCGGTGCGATCGCGCTTGGCCATCCGTTCGGGATGTCCGGCGCGCGGATGACGATGCACGCGCTGCTCGAAGGCGCGCGGCGCGGCGTGCGGCACGCGGTCGTGACGATGTGCATCGGCGGCGGGATGGGTGCCGCCGCGCTGTTCGAAGTCGGCGCGTAGCGGCACGCGGACGGGCCGCGCCGCTCGAGCGGCCCTCCATTCAGGACCATTCGAGGCCGCGGCAACGACCGACGGCCCGGAGACTTGCAGGCGACGGCGGTGGGCGCCATGGCGCGAACCGTCGTCGAACGCAGACACAGGAGACAAGCGATGAAACGAACTTTGCCCGGACTCGCGATGTCGGCGCTCGTGCTCGGCGCCGCGCTGTTCGCGTTTTCGCCGCGCCCGCTGCCGGCGTTCCCGGTCACCGCGATCCAGGCGGATCGCCTGCAGATCAACGGGCTGGCGAAGGCCGGCGCGCGCATCGTCGCGGTCGGCGAGCGCGGCGTGATCCTGCTCAGCGATGACGCGGGCGCGCACTGGCGGCCGGCGTCGGTCACGCCCGACCAGGGCTCGACGCTCACGCAGGTGCGCTTCGTCACGCCGACGCTCGGGATCGCGGTCGGCCACGACGGCCGGATCGTCCGCAGCGACGACGCCGGCGCGCACTGGCGCGAGGTGTACATGGACCACGCGCATTCCGATCCGTTGCTGTCGATCTGGGGCACGGCCGACGGCCCGCTGTTCGCGGCCGGCAGCTTCGGCCAGCTGCTGCGCTCGGACGATGCGGGCCTCAACTGGCAGACCGTGAAGACTCCGGCCGGCGACCGCCACCTGAACGCGATCGTCGGCGACGGCCACGGCAGCCTGCTGATCGCGGGCGAGAGCGGCACGCTGCTGCGTTCGACCGACAACGGCGCGACCTGGGACAAGCTGCCGTCGCCGTACGCCGGTTCGCTGTTCGGCGCGCTGATGCTCGCGAACGGCGACTGGGTCGCCTACGGGATGCGCGGCAACGTCGTGCGCAGCACCGATCGCGGCGCGACCTGGACGCACGTCGACAGTCGCGTGCCGGTGTCGTACTTCGGCGCGACCCAGCTCACCGACGGCGAACTCGTGCTGGTCGGGCAGGGTGGCGCGATCGTCGCGTCGCGCGACGGCGGGCTGACCTTCGACGTGCGCAAGCTCGGCGGCGTGCAGAGCCTCGCGGCCGTGCTTGACATGGGCCACGGCGCGCTGCTGCTCGGCGGCGAGGCTGGCGTCGCGCCGCTCGCCGGCTTGCTTGCCGCCAGGCCGTCCTGACGCGCGGCGGTCCTGCTGCCTGCTTCCGTTCATTTCGCATCGTCCGCATCGACAAGAGAATTCCCATGAACGACCTGTCACGTCCCCCTGAAGCCGTTCCCGCGTCGCGCCTTGCCGCGTTCGTCGAGCGCTGCGCCGACACGATCATCCGCCGCCGCCGGCTGCTGCTGGTGCTGTGCGTCGCGGTGACGCTCGCGCTCGGCCTGTCCGCGACGCGCCTGAAGCTCGATCCGGGCTTCAACAAGATGATCCCGATGGAGCATCCGTACATGCAGGTGTTCGAGCGCTACGCGGGGGCATTCCCCGGCGCCAACACGATCCTCGTGAGCCTGCGCTGGAAGGGTGACGGCGACATCTACAACCAGACCTTCATGGACGCGCTGCGCCACGCGACCGACGACGTCTTCTTCATCCCCGGCGTGAACCGTTCGCGCGTGTTCTCGCTGTTCACGCCGAACGTCCACTACACCGAGGTGACCGAGGCGGGCTTTCGCGGCGACGTGGTCGTGCCGGGCCAGTTCTCGAGCGCGAACCCGGACGATCTCGCGAAGGTGCGCCGCAACGTCGCGCGTTCCGGGCAGATCGGCCGCCTCGTCGGCAACGACCTGAAATCGGCGCTGATCCGCGCGGAGCTGCGCGAGACCGACCCGGCCACCGGCAAGCGGCTCGACTACAGCGCGGTCGCGCGCCAGCTCGAGGAGATCCGCGCGAAATACGCGAAACAGGGCATCGACGTGAACATCATCGGCTTCGCGAAGCTGGTCGGCGACGTCGAGAACGGCATCGCGGGCGTGATGGCGTTCTTCGCACTCGCGTTCCTCGTGACGGCCGCGCTGCTGTTCGCCTACACGCGTTCGTTGAAGACCACCGTGCTGGCGCTCGTCGTCGCACTGCTGCCGGTCGTGTGGCTGCTCGGCGCGCTGCCGCTGCTCGGGCTCGGCATCGATCCGATGTCGATCCTCGTGCCGTTCCTGATCTTCTCGATCGGCGTGTCGCACGCGGTGCAGATGACCAATGCGTGGAAGCAGGCGCTGGTGCGCGGCGCATCGTCGGCCGATGCCGCGCGCGACGCGTTCCGCAAGCTGTTCGTGCCGGGCACCGTCGCGCTGCTGACCAACGCGCTCGGCTTCATGGTGATCATGCGGATCCGGATCGACATCGTGCGCGAGCTCGGCATCACCGCGTGCCTCGGCGTGCTGCTGATGATCGTGACGAACAAGGTGTTCCTGCCGATCCTGCTGTCGTACACGCGCCTCGAACGCGGCACGCTGGCCCGCGCGCAGCGCACGGCGGCGGCCGGCGGCAGCGGGAAGTGGGCGCGTTTCGCGGTGTTCGCGCGGCCGGCGCCCGCACTCGGCGTGTTCGCGGTGGCGCTCGCGCTGCTCGCGTACGGCACGCTCGAATCGCGCAAGCTGGAGATCGGCGACATCGGCACCGGCGCGCCCGAACTGCGCACGAACTCGCGCTACAACGTCGACAACGCGGCGATCACGCACCAGTACAACATCGGCGTGGACGTGCTGTCGGTGATCGTCGAGACGACCGGCTTCGACGACGCGTGCCTGCATTACCCGGTGATGAGCGCGATCGAGAAGTTCGAGATGAACATGCGCGGCGTGGCCGGCGTGCAGTCGGTGACGAGCGTGGCGTCGCAGGGCAAGGTGTTCATCGCCGCGTTCAACGAGGGCAATCCGCGCTGGGCCGCGCTGCCGCGCTCCAGCGACGGGCTCACGCAGGGATCGAACGCGTTCGATCCCGACAACGGGATGAACACCGCGAACTGCAAGGCGATCCAGGTGCTGATCTACACGCAGAACCACGAAGGCACGACCATCGCGCACATCGTCGACGAGATCAAGCGCTTCGCGGCCGAGAACCCGACGCCGAACGTCGCGTTCCGGCTCGCGGGCGGCAACGTCGGCGTGATGGCTGCGACCAACGAGGCCGTCGGCGACGCGGAGATCGCGATGCTGCTGTCGATCTTCGGCGCGATCGCGCTGCTCTGCGCGGTCACGTTCCGCTCGTGGCGCGCGGTGCTGTGCATCATCGTGCCGCTCACGCTCGTGTCGATCCTGTGCAACGCGGTGATGGCGCGGCTCGGCATCGGGCTGAAGGTCGCGACGCTGCCGGTGATCACGCTCGGCGTGGGCGTGGGTGTCGACTACGGGATCTACCTGTACGAGCGCCTGCAGCACGACATCCGCCACGGCGCGACGCTGCCCGACGCGTTCGCCGATGCAATGCGCCAGCGCGGCACGGCGGCGCTGTTCACGGCCGTCACGATGTTCATCGGCGTCGGCACGTGGGCGTTCTCCGCGCTGAAGTTCCAGGTCGACATGGGCGTGCTGCTCGCGTTCATGTTCCTCGTGAACCTGTTCGGCGCGGTGTTCCTGCTGCCCGCGCTCGCCGCGTGGCTCGGCGTCGAGCGCGCCGAGCGCCGCGTGCTGCACAAGCTGCAGCCGTCACCCGCGGCCCCGGCGCCGCTGAAGCCGTCGCCCGCGTTCGAACCCGGCAACCCGATGCGCTGACCGGCGCCCCCATTTCCCCCGCGCGCGGCCGGCCGCCGCGCGCTCTCCACAAGAGGAGTCAACCCACATGTCCGCACGCCCTTACAAGATCGAAGCCCAGCCGCTCGCGCAGCGCTATGCGCGTGGCTGGCACTGCCTCGGGCTCGCCCGCGACTTCAAGGACGGCAAGCCGCACACGCTGAACGCCTTCGGCCGCAAGCTCGCCGCGTTCGCCGATTCGACCGGCAAGGTCAACGTCGTCGACGCATACTGCCCGCACATGGGCGCCGACCTGAGCCTCGGCACGGTGCAGGGCGACCACCTCGTGTGCCCGTTCCACGGCTGGGCGTGGAGCGGCGAAGGGCAGTGCGCGTCGATCCCGTACTGCAAGCGGATTCCGCCGAAGGCGCGCATCGGCGCATGGCCGACCTGCGAGGAGAACAACCTGCTGTTCGTGTGGAACGACCCCGAAGGCAACGCGCCGCCGCCGGAAGTCGCGATTCCGCGCCTCGACGTGTGCTTCTCCGACGAATGGTCGGACTGGGTCGTCGACAAGATGGTGATCCAGGCCAACTGCCGCGAACTGGTCGACAACATCTCGGACGTTGCGCACTTCGCGACCGTCCACCGCGCGCCGATCGACTTTTTCGCGAACCTGTTCGAGGATCACAAGGCGACGCAGCTGATGGTCGGCCGCAGCGAGAAGCTCGGCGGCGACGCGCTGACCGCGCTGTCGACGTATTTCGGGCCGGCCGTGCACATCACGCAGATGACGGGGCAGAGCGGCGGGCAGCCGATCCACTCGGTGCTGCTGAACTGCCACGTGCCGATCGACATGAACAGCTTCGAGCTGCGCTACGGCGTGATCGTGAAGAAGGTGGCCGGGCTGTCCGACGCGCAGAACATGGAGATCGCGAACGCGTACGTGAAGGAAGCGCAGCGCGCGTTCTACGAGGACGTCGACATCTGGCACAGCAAGACGCGGATCGACAACCCGCTGCTGTGCGAAGGCGATGGCCCGCTGTACCAGATGCGCGACTGGTATTCGCAGTTCTATCTGGACGTGGCGGACGTGCGGCCGACGAGCGTCGCGCGTAAGGCATTCGAAATGCGGATCCGGGACGGTGCGGAACCGCCGGCGCTGCATCACGTGTTCGAGCCGCAGTAAAAGCCGGCTGGCCGAGCGAAAAAGGGGGCGTATCGAAACAGGCCCAGTCGGCCGGTAACACCCGCCGCATAAGGCGCACGCGGCGGGTGGGCTGGTGCGCTGCATCAAAATGACTTGACGAAACGGCCACTACCGCGTAGTGTCCATGACCGAAGTGTTCAAGAAGTTCGATTGCTCATCATTGGCCGCACTCCGTGCGGCGGTCGTTGGTCTCTCCCTCTTTTGATTCTTTCTGTGCTCGTCGAGGGCGCATGTTCAATTATTCGTCATTTGTATTAAGGAAGTAATTGTGGATACCGGTACCGTCAAGTGGTTCAACGAAACCAAGGGCTTTGGTTTCATCTCCCCTGACAACGGCGGCGACGATCTGTTCGCCCATTTCTCGGAAATTCGCGGCACGGGCTTCAAGACCCTGGCCGAAGGCCAGAAGGTCAGCTTCGAAGTGAAGCGCGGCCCGAAGGGTCTGCAAGCGTCGAACATCACGCCGCAGTAAGCCGCATCGGCAACGGCCGCCACACGGCGGCCGTTGCCGGATGGATTTGCGCGCAGGGCGCCGCTTCGGCGGCAGCCGGCGCGTTTCCGATGCGCACGACCGATGCATCGCGACATTCACGATGCATCGGTCGTGACGCCTCTTTCATCGCATGCCAGAATGGCGTGCGACGCAACGCCTTCGCAAAGCGCGCGCCGCTTCGCGAGCGCATCACCGCTTCAACGCATCAACCTGAGCAGACCGCCGCCATGCCGTAGCAGGCGCGGTCCCGACTTGCGCGGCGCTTCGTGCGCCGCCGCCACCGACCGCCTGAACGCCGCAACGCGCCGGGCTCCGATCGCAAGACAGGCCCATGGCCCGTCTGAACGAACCGATCCCCGGCAGCCTGCCGGCCGCCGTCCCGTTGTGGGCACGGCGCCGGGCAGATCGCCGCGGCCGCGGTCAATTACCTTGTCTGGAGGAATTGGTTTGGCAAAAGAAGAACTGCTGGAACTGGACGGAATCGTCGACGAAGTGCTGCCGGACAGCAAATACCGTGTCACGCTGGAAAACGGCGTCGTGGTCGGCGCGTACGCGTCGGGCCGCATGCGCAAGAACCACATCCGCATTCTCGCGGGCGACCGCGTGACGCTGGAACTGTCGGTCTATGACCTCACCAAGGGTCGTATCAACTTCCGTCACAAGGACGCGAATTCCCCGCGTCCGCCGCGAACCGGCCAGCCGCGCCGTTAAGCGGTAACGATCGGCGCGCCGCCGCGTGCCGATCGAATCCCGTCCGGCCGACGAGGCCGGACGAACCGGGTGGACGACACCATCACGTGCCGTCCACCGGTCGTCGCCGGCATCGTCATGCCGCGGCGGCCAATACCGCCTTTACCGGCCGCCGCGCGTGCGCAACGCTCAGGCGGCCGCGTCCCGCAGGAAATCCTCGACGATCATCGCGAAGTACGGCGGACATTCCTGCATCGGGTAATGCCCGCAATTCGGCAGGGTCGCGAGCCGCGCGTTCGGATGCCACGCGAGGAACGTCGCCTGCATCGCCGCATCGTCGAGCCCTGGATCCTTGTCGCCGACGATCACCAGGAAGCGGGTGTCGAGCCCGCGGATGTCGTCGACGAAATCCGTGCCGGTCAGCATGTCGAGATACGCGAGCCGGCAATCCGGCGCCACGCGCTCGCGGTTCTGCCGCAGCTTCACGTCGGCCCAGCGCGCCGACAATCCCCCCGTCACGAATCGCACGAGCCGGCGAAACGCATCGTCATCGACGGCCGTGCGCGCGAAGAATGCGCGCGCGTCGTCGTTCAGGCGATTGCCGGCTGCCGACACCGGGCACACGGCGATCGCGCTCTTGATGCGCGACGGCGCGTCGGCGGCGAGCCGCTGGGTCGCCATGCCGGTCATCGAATGGCCGATCACGTGAAAGCGCTGCCAGCCGAGCCGATCCGCGAGCGCCAGGCAGTCGGCCGAGATCTCGTCGACGGTACAGGCGCCGGTCAGATGGATGGATTCGCCGTAGCCGCGCAGGTCGACGAACACGTACGTGAATGCCGTTTCGTCGAGATACGGCAGCAGCGCCGCGTAGTTCGTGTGATCGCCGAGCCAGTCGTGCAGGACCATCACGCATTCGGGGCCGGTGCCGTGCTGCAGGTAGCCGAGGCCGCTGTTCGGGCGGGAAGTGAGGGTGTCGATACGGTTCATTTCAAGGGGCTTCCTTTTGGTTGGCAGAACCAAAACGAAACGCCCTCCCGGCGGACCGGGAGGGCGTCTTGAAAGTGCATCGATCGTATCGGGCCGACCGGTGAAAGTCAACGCTCAGAGCGCCATCCGGCCCAACCTCACGATGCGCTGAGGGGGCGGGCGCGGCGAGCGCGGAAACGGCCGCGTATCGCGTCGGCTACGAAAGCGCGTCGCAGTTCAGCCGCGAATACGCGCGGATGTTCGGTGCGCCGCCGCGGCGCGATGTCGTCACGCTGAAAACCGCGTCGGCCGACGGCTGAACGCACCGGCCGCAACGCGGTTCTCGTGCAGCTTTACGCGCGGGCCGGCGCGGTCGTACACTCGTCGGCAATTCGCGGCCCGCGCCACGGCTTTCAATTCCTTCAGTGGCTTTCAGCGGGCCAACGACCGTGCCAGCAGGACTTTCGTCGCGCGACGCCAGGAGGCGCCATGAGTGCAGACGCAGCCCCCGCATCCCCGTCGGTTCAGGACCGCATCCAGCACGTGTTCGTGCTGATGCTCGAGAACCGTTCCTTCGATCACCTGTTCGCGCTGTCGGGTTACCCCGACATCGTCGCCGCGTCGCCGGGCAACAGCAACGCGTACGACGACGCGGTCTATCCGTTCGGCGGCGGCGCGCCCGACCGGATGCCGACCGATCCGTGCCACGAATTCACCGACGTGCTCGAGCAGCTTTGCGGCGCGGGCGTGCCGTTCGTGAAAGGGCAGCCGTATCCGCCGGTCGGCAATACGGGGTTCGTGTCGAACTACGCGACCTCGCATGACGAAGGCACGCCGCCGCAGCCGGCCGATGCGGGCAAGATCATGCAGGGCGTCGACATCGCGACGCAGGCGCCGTCGCTGTCCGCGCTCGCGAACGCGTTCGTGCTGTGCGACGCATGGCATGCGTCGATGCCGGGACCGACCTGGCCGAACCGCTTTTTCCTGCACGGCGCGTCGTCGGCCGGGCTCGACCATTCGCCGACCAAGGAAGAAATGGCCGGGTGGGATGCGTTCGACGGCTTTCCGTATCCGAAGGGTTCGATCTTCGCCGCGCTCGGCGACGACAACTGGCGCATCTACCAGGACCAGACGGGCGATCCGCTCGGCCACGTGCCGCAGGTCGCGTCGCTGAAGGGCATCAGCTTCTTCGACGTCGACGATCTCGCGCATTTCGAGGCCGATCTCGCGGCCGGCTATACGGCGCGCTATACGTTCATCGAGCCCGGTTACGGCGACATCGTGCACGGCACCTACCAGAACGGCAGCTCGCAACACCCGATGGACGGCCTTGCCGGCGGCGACCAGCTCGCCGCGCGCGTGTACAACGCGATCCGCAATTCGCCGCTGTGGAACAACAGCCTGCTCGTGATCTGCTACGACGAGCACGGCGGCTTCTACGATTCGGTCAGGCCGGGCGCCGCACCGCCGCCGAACGATGGCGCGGCGGCGACGCTGAACGCGAGCGGCTTCGGGTTCGACCTGTACGGCGTGCGGGTGCCGGCGATCGTGATTTCGCCGTGGGTCGCGGCCGGGCAGGTCGACCATACGCCATACGATCATGCGTCGGTCGCGGCGACGCTCGAGCGGCTGTTCGGCCTGGCGCCGCTGACCGACCGCGACCGTCTCGCGAACGACCTGCTGGCGCTCGTCACCACGACGTGCCGCAGCGACTGCCCGCAAAGGATCGGATCATGAGTACAACACCGGCCTTCGACCCGCGCGATGCGCTGCCCGTGCGCGACGGCACGAGCCTGATCGCGTTTCTGCACATCCTGAAGAAAGCGCATGCGGCGCTGGTCGGCCATGACAAGGCCCATCAGCGTTTCAGCGAGATCGTGACGCGCGGGCAGGCGCGGCAATACATCGAGGAACTGATGCCGTCGCTGCTGCAGGCGCGCGAAGCGCATCGGCGCAAGCGGCACGGCGCGAAGCATCGCTGACGGCCGGGGCGGTGCGCGGTTGGGGCGGCGTGAAGCCATGTCGGCATGGACAGGTGCATGAGCGAGGCCGCGACGCGTTATGCCGCCAGCCGCGCACTTTGCATGCTGAGTGCCGACACCGCGGCGCCGGCCAACTGAACGGCCGCGCCGGCGAACATCGCCGCGCGCAAGCCGGCTGCACCGCCGTGCGCGGCCGCGAACAGCGTGCCGAGTACCGCGATGCCGAGCGTCGCGCCGGTCATGCGCGCGACGTTGACGAGCGCGCTCGCGGTGCCCGAACGCGCGGCGTCGACCGCCCCGACGGCGACCGTCATCAACGGCCCCGTCGCGATCCCCATACCGAGCCCCGTCAACGCGAGCCCGAGTTCGGCGCCGAGCAGGCTCGACGAACCGGCCGACGCACCGATCGCGCCGAGCCCGCTCGCGATCAGTCCGACCCCGCCGGCCGTCGTTGCACGTGAGCCGATGCGTTCGGACAGCGGCCCCGACCACGGCGATACGACGACGAACACGAGCGCCATCGGCAGCAGCGCGAGGCCCGCGCCGGTCGAATCGAGACGGCCGGTGCCTTGCCAGTAGAGCGGCAGCAGGAACAGCACGCCGTACATCCCGAACGTCATGCCCGAGGTCGCGGCGATCGCGCCGCGAAACGCGCCGATCCGGAAGAGTTCGAGCGGCACGAGCGCGGCCGCGCCGTGACGCCGTTCGATCGACGCGAATGCGGCGAGCGCAGCGATCGCGACGCAGCCCGCGAGCACGCATGCGACCGGCGAATCGCGGAACACGATCGCCGCATACGCGAGCGTGCCGAGCGCGAGCGCGCCCGTGACTTGGGCGCCGACGTCGACATGCCGGCCGCGTGGATCGGACGACTCGGGCACCGCCGGGATGGCAAGCAGCATCGCGGCGACGCTCAGTGGCACGACAACGAAGAAGATGCTGCGCCAGCCGAAGTGCCGGATCAGCACGCCGCCGAGTGTCGGGCCGATCGCCATCGCCGCGCCGTTGCACGCGGCCCAGATGCCGAGCGCGCGGCCACGCTCGACCGGGTCGCGCCACACCACCCGCACGATCGCGAGCGACGCCGGGAGCAGCAGCGCGGCGCCGACGCCGGCCAGCGCGCGGGCGGCGATCAGCACCGGCACCGAAGGCGCGAGCGCGCACAGCAGCGATGCGACGGTGAAGAGGGCCGTGCCCGCAATGAAGATGCGGCGCCGGCCGTGCAGGTCGGCGAGCAGCCCGCCGGTCAGCAGCAGCACCGCGTAAGTGAGGTTGTAGCTGTCGACGACCCATTGCAATGCGCCGACGCCCGCGTGGAAATAGTCGCCGATCGCACGCGTCGCGAGATTCACGACGGCCGTGTCGACCTGCGCGACGAGGACGGCGAGGCAGAGGGTCAGCAGGGTTAGACCTTTGCGACGCCTGGGATCGGTAACGAGTCGTTCCGAATGGAGCACGAGGCAACTCCCGAATGACGGTAGTCCGAAGATAAAGAGGTCCTGCTGACAGCGTCATGGCAGCAGTGAGGATGGTTGCTGGCCCGTGTGCGGCCAGCACCGATGTGGTCGCCAGATTCTTGCCGCATCTTGTCGCGAGCAGCCAGGTCGATGCAATGATGTGGATTGCTAGACCAACCGGGGGGCGTTTGCAAGACGGGATTTCCATATCTGAACTGGAAGGCATCGTATTCTCGAGATGAGTGGTGGCATTTACTGTTCTGGAGTTTATTTATAGTAATAGTACGAATTGATAATGTGTTTCGAATTGAAAAATTGAGATTTAATCTCATAAAAAGCAAAATTGCGATGTTGACTCGCTATGATGAAGATCATAGGATTCGCTGCCGAAAAGATCGGTTTGTGTTTTAGGTTTTTTCCAGGGTTTTGCGTGTTGGTATGTCCTGGAATTCTCGCGCAGTGAATAATTTATCTTTTGTGGATTTATTTTAATCGGATCGTGATTGCGTTCGCTATTTTTGCGTCCAATCAAATCTGTCAGTGAATTTCGGTGGATTTTTCATATCAGTTTCAATTGAATCGATGGAAGCGCATCCATGAACGAAAGAGATGGATTTCAAGCGGTGACCACGTCGAATGTCTATTTCGGTCCGTCCGCACAAAGAAAATGGTTAGGGCGCGGTGCTCGTCGCGATATAGATGTCGTCCTGGTGACGCATCCGCGCGACAGGGCGGACATCGCGCGGATGTTTCCGTGGACTGACGCGCTCGACGGCGAGGCACTCGCGGACCTGCTGTACTGCCTGCAGCCTGTTTATGGCGAGATCATCGAAGCGCGGGGCATCAACATAGGGATATTGTTCCTGCCGATTCTCGCCGAAGACATGATCGACCCGAAATCTCGCGCGTACAGTCGCAGGCGTCTGGAAAAAGAAGGTTTGGCCAAGGTTGCCGCGATGGGCGCCCGGCACGTCTGTCTCGGTGGATTGACCGGAGCGCTGACGAATTACGGGCGCCGCATCGAGGCGCATTCGAAGGATCTCGGTATCGAATTGACGACTGGTCACGCGGTGACGTCCGTTTCGATCGTCCGGCAGTTCGAGAAGGCACTGTCCGAATCCCGAATGAGCGGTGACGATACCGTCCTCGCCATCGTCGGTGTCGGCAGCGTGGGTGCCGGAGTGACGAGACTTCTGGCGCATTCGACACGTACAACGAAGCCTGTCGAATTGATTCTCGTCGATACGCAGCAGCAGCAGGACAGGCTTCATGTCATCGCGCGCGAGGTCGCAGCATGCTCTCCTATACGGGTGTCTGTCGAGGTGCTCCCGACACGTCACGCGTTGCCGGCCGACAGCCGGTGCTATCGAGACGCCAACGTGATCGTCAGTGCGGTCAGCACACCGTCGATCCTCGACATCGATCTCGTGCGCCCCGGCACGATCCTCATTGACGACAGTCAACCCTATTGCTGGGACCGGGACATGGCATGGAGTCGCGTGCAGGCACGTGGCGACATCCTTCCATGCGACGCTGGATTGGTCGATGTGGGAGAGATTGCGTACCGGTCGTTCTTTCCGTTCGATTTCGCTGACGACCATGGGCAGGGCAGCGTGATTTCATGGTCCTGCCTTGCCGAAGGGTTGTTGCGTGCCAGCCTGCCGTGGCTAGCAAGTAATGTTGGCGAGGCAGATGTTGCGCAACTGCTCGCCTATGAGCGCGCGTTCGATGACATGAAGTTCGAGATTCCGGCGCTTCAATGTGGAAAGCATCTGCTGGATGTCGAGGCTTTCCGTCGCTTTTCGATCGGTGCGTCCAGACTGCGTCGTGCTCAGGGAGGTCGCTCGTGAAGCCTATTCCAGTTTATCGGGGATGCAATACGTGCGGAATGCCGTTGCATTACGACGCACTCGTGAGCGGGCGTGATGTTTCCGACGTCGAGGCATCCGGGCTCTGCACGCACTGTTCAGGGCGTCTGTTCGACCGGTGCACCGAGTACGATCCTGATACCGACCACGAATGGTTGATCGATTCGATGATCGCTGCCGCCGACGGCCGGAGAACCTGGCGTCACACAGCACTCTCGATCGCGAGACGACTATCGATTGTCGGCGAAGACGGCCCTGGCGCAGCCGCGGGAATTCTCGATTCGATTCCCGCGCGCGATACGCACTCGACGTACTCTGCAATGGTGCTTTACAGCGGCGGCAAGGACAGCACATACATGCTGATCAAGCTTGCCGAGAAAGGGGTAAATGTCTGTGCTTGGATGCTTGATCCCGGATATCAGTCACCGCAAACGCTCGATAGCGCGCGGCGCGTGACCGAGAAACTCGGCATACCTCTCGTAATCGAAACACCCGATAAAGCGCTCACGGACGCGTTGTTCCGATCCGGATTCTCGATCGACACGACTTCGGATATCGATCTGCAAAAAGGGGCGATGACCTACGGATCCGCGTGCTGGCCATGCTTTTCGCTGATTGCCGTGAGCGCAAGCGCGTTCGCAAACCGCCATCGCATTCCGCTGTGCTTCATCGGCACGCAAAAAGGACAGAACAGGCTGAATCTCGAGGGGACCGGCGTGTTGTCTTCGCGGGCGTTGCCGAAAGTCAACGATCTCGTCGCCAAGTTCGTGCAGCCGTTCCGCAAGGCGATTCCTGATCACGCGGACGCACTGGACGCCGATCCCGATGGTATCCGTTTCCCAACCGTTCTCGTGCCTTTCTACGAACTTGTGCGGAGACCGGACAGAGATGTCCAGATCGCGCATATCGCGAAATATGGCTGGATTCTCCCTAAAAACACGGGGGCTTGCAGTTCGAACTGCATGATTAACGAACTGGGGCGGGCAGTCATGCGTTCCAGATTCGGTTTCGACCTTTATCAGGTGATCGACGCGAACGAACGTCGGCTCGGGCACGCACCGGACCGGGCCGCGTCCGGTTCCCCTGATCCGACATTCGTAAGACTCGGCGCAACGATGCTCGGACTGAGCAGTCAAGAGGCCAACGAGTTCGGCGTGACGATTCAGAAGGGCAATCAAGATGCGTAACCTGAGCGAAACAGATACTTACTCGTTTACCGATCACGTGTTGAGCCGCGCCGTCTTCGCGCTGTCGCGCGTGGTAGGCGTGAGGAACATCACCCGGCCCTTCTGGAATCGATGGCGCGCGGCGCTGTTCGACCAGAACACGCTGGATCGCTTCCTCACCGCGATGAATGGTCTTTCCGACTGGCCGACAAAAGGGGAAGAATTTCTGCAAGGCGAGGTCAGGCAGGTCGAGGCGATGCTGCCCGATATGTCGAACGGCGATGCCGTGGCGCACTATCGACGGCTGTCGTTTCTGGCCCATCTGGTGCAATGGGGTTGTCTGCCGCTTTCGGAGGCGAAGGTGCGCGCCTATCGGCAGTGTCGGGACTTCTATCTCGAGGCCGAGCGTCGGGCATTCGGCGCCCGGTTCACGCGTCTGCGCATCGACTGGCAGCGCAAGCCGATGTGGGCCAACTTGCATTTGCCTGAGGTGCCGCTGCCGTCGGGGAGGATTCCGTTGATCGTGATCGTACATGGCATGGACGACGTCAAGGAAGAGCATCTCGCCAGCGAATTGCTGTTTTCAGAAGCGGGATTTGCCGTGCTGTGCATAGACGGACCGGGGCAAGGCGAGACTTTTCTGCTCGAGGGGACGACATGGCCGGAGAACTTCGAGGAAGCGATCGTGGCAGCCGTCGACGTGCTGAACGACCATCCGCAGATCGATACCGAAGGATATTGCGTCGCCGGAATCAGTTGGGGCGGCATGTGGGCCTACAAGATTGCCGCAGTCGACCCGCGTGTTGGCGCGATCCTCGATCTGGGCGGCCCCGTTGATGCACGTGAATTCAACAAACTGCCATTCTTTCTGAAAAGCAAGTTTTGCCAGATTCTGGGCATTACGTCGATGGACGAAGCGAAGGGCGCGGCAAACGGCTTCGCTATCCGCGACGTTGCAATGCTTGGGAGCGTTCGTGCCCGTGTCCATATCGTTCACGGCGGCCGAGATCCGCTCGTGTCGGTTGCCGACAAGACATGGTTGCGCGATACGTTGAACGAACTCCGGGGAACGGACGACGTCAAGCTCACGCTGCTCGCAGACGGAGACCATTGTTGTACGCAATATGTGACAGAGATCCGGCGTGCAGCCGCAGTCGACTTCCTCGACGCATACAGGCAAAGAATCGGCGATCGATATCAGTCGGATCACCGTTTGCCGACTGCTTGAGCTGTTGTTGCGTACAACCGAGCCACGTTCGATTTCTTCGCTATGGAACGCATCACTGTCACGCCACGATTGGCTCGTTTTGGATTCGTTTTCGCCTGCTTGTCGATTGCGGGCTGCACGAAGCATCCGGAGACCTTTCAGGGCTATATGGAGGGGCAGTTTTCCTATCTGTCCACGCCGCACTCGGGGACCCTGAAAACATTGCCCGTGCGCCGCGGTCAACGCGTTGCCGCCGGGGCGGCCGTATTCGAGATCGACTCCCCCGACCTGGAAAAAGCGGTCAAGCGTCAATATCATCAGTGGCAGTCGTCGCTGAACATGCTCGAGGACCTGGAAAAGGGGAAGCGCCCATCGGAGATCGACACGATGAAGGCGCAACTCGAGCAGGCGCGCGCCACCGCTGCTCGTTCGTCGCAACGGCTCGCGCGTGCCGAGGTCGATTACGGGGTTGACGCAATTTCTCGTGAAAAGCTAGAAGGCGAGCGTGCCGCGGCTCGCGTGGACAACGCGCGCGTTAGGGAAATCGCCAGCCAACTGAGGACGGCGAAACTGCCGGCGCGCGACGATCAACTGCGTTCTCGACGACAGGACACCGAGGCGCTTCAGGCCGAGTACGAGCGTGTGGAGGTTCAATACGGGCAGCGGATCGTGCGCGCTCCGGAAAATGGTGTCGTTGTCGACACCTTCTTTACGCCTGGCGAATGGGTGCCGGCCGGCAATCCCGTCGTCAAGGTTCTGATCGATCGCAATACGAAGGTGCGTTTCTTCGTGCCTGAGACCCGGCTTGCGCGTCTGCGGATCGGCGATATCGTGAAGCTGGGTTGTGACGGGTGCAAACGTGCTTATTCGGCGACGATCGTTCATATCGCCTCGGAAGCCGAATATACGCCGCCCGTCATCTACAGCAACGATGTGCGTGCGAAGCTGGTGTTTCTCGTCGAAGCGCAGCCTGACGATGTTGCAGCGCGCACGCTGCATCCCGGTATGCCGGTCGAGGTAACGCCATGAGCCATGAGATGCCATTGATCGACGTGCAGGGGCTGAACAAGCATTTCGGCACGCGCCACGTCGTGAAGGATCTGAGTCTGCGGGTCGCCCGAGGCGAGATATTCGGTTTTCTTGGCCCCAATGGGAGCGGCAAGACGACATCGTTGCGGATGATGTGCGGACTGCTGACACCTGATTCCGGACACGGGAGTTGCCTTGGTTTCGACATCCTCACGGAATCGAGGGAAATCAAGCGACGGGTCGGGTACATGACACAGCGTTTTTCTTACTGGGAGGACCTGACGATCCGCGAGAATCTCGATTTCGTCGCGCGACTGTACGAAATCAACTCACGAAAAGACAGCGTTGCGCGAATGCTCGCCGAGATGGGGCTGGAATCACGCGCAAACCAGCTGACGGGCTCGCTGTCCGGTGGCTGGAAACAACGCGTGGCGCTCGCAGCCGCACTCTTGCAGTCGCCCGAACTTCTGCTACTCGACGAACCGACGGCCGGCGTCGATCCGAGTGCTCGCCGCGAATTCTGGGAAGAACTGCATGAGCTGGCGGCGCGCGGCATTTCAGTGCTCGTCAGCACGCACTACATGGACGAGGCCGAACGTTGTCACAAACTGGCCTATATCTCGTACGGCACCTTGCTGGCACATGGCGAAGCTCGTGAGCTCGTACAGCGACAAGCGCTTCATACCTGGTCGGTCTCGGGACGTAATCTGGTGCGGCTGAACGAACAGCTGCGAGGACAGCCGGGTGTCGAGCAGATCGTGGCGTTCGGGCGTGCACTGCACGTATCGGGACGGGACGAAGCTGCCCTTGTGGCAAGTCTCAGTGCCGTCTGCGGCGAGGACGTTGAGGTCGATCGAATCGATACAAACCTCGAACATGTTTTCTTGCATCTGATGAAAGATGCGTCGCGAGAGCAGGGCGGATCATGATCGGATTCTCGGTTTCCCGCTGGTGGAGCATGGTGATGAAAGAGTTTCTTCAGATCCGCCGCGATCGCGTGACGCTCGGGATGATCGCGATTCTACCGGTTGTTCAGTTGACCTTGTTCGGGTTTGCGATCAACAGCGACCCCAAGCACCTTCCGACGATCGTACTTGCCGGCGAAGGAAGCGAATTTTCGCGATCGCTCGTTGCCGGTATGCGCAACACCGGCTATTTCGATGTTCGGGACGGCACGTTTTCCGAGCTCGGTGCGCGTGACGCGCTGCAGAGAGGGGCAGTGCAATTCGTCGTCAGCATCCCGCACGACTTTTCTCGGCGCCTGGTACGCAACGAGTATCCGGAAATTCTTGTCGAGGCGGATGCGACCGATCCTGCCGCAACGGGAAATGCGATCGCAGCCTTCAATACAATGGTTCGGACGGTGCTGGACAAGGACCTGCATGGGGCATTGGCGTCAACCGTGCCACAGCACGCATTCTCGGCGCGGATTCACAAAATCTACAATCCGGCTGGAACGACGCAGTACAACATCATTCCCGGCTTGATGGGCGTGATCCTGTCGATGACGATGGTGATGATGACGAGTCTTGCCATCACGCGTGAACGTGAGCGAGGGACGATCGAGAACATCCTTGCATCGCCAGCGACATCCATCGAGGTAATTTGCGGAAAAATCGTACCGTATATCTTCATTGGTATGCTTCAGTGCACGATCATCCTGCTCGCGGCGCGTTTCGTGTTCGACGTGCCATTCGAAGGAAATCCGGTCACGGTCTATTGCCTGGCGCTATTGCTGATTGTCGTGAACCTGATGGTCGGTATCGCCATATCGTCGATCGCGCGGAACCAGTTGCAGGCGATGCAGATGACGTTCTTCTATTTTTTGCCGAGCGTACTGCTTTCCGGATTCATGTTCCCTTTCGCCGGCATGCCCGCCTGGGCGAAACTTGCCGGCAATGCGTTGCCGCTGACGTATTTCAACCGGGCCATTCGAGGTGTGCTGCTGAAGGGGAGTGGATGGTGCGAAATGTGGCCCGATGCCTCGATGCTGGTTGTTTTCGGTTTCGTAGCGATGGTGATCGGCTTGGCTGCGTACAGGAATACGCTGGATTGATCGGTCATGGAACAACGAAAATTTTTCGATCGTCGCGGCTTCCGTACGATGGTGGTTCTGCCGGTGGTGCTTGCAATCGTTGCCGGACTGGGTTGCAGCGGCCCAGCACGGATCCCGAGGTCCGCAAGCGATCTGGTATTGCCTTCTACTTTCATGGGATTGAGCGGCGTATCAACCGACGGCGACAATACTTCTGCGGTTGCCGTGCGTGTCCCCGGCTGGTGGCGGCGTTTCGGTTCCCCGACGCTGGACGCGCTTGTCGGGCAAGCCATGCAGGACAGTCCATCCATACGGGGCGCAGAGTCACGCCTGATCGAAGCCACGAAACATTTCGCCGCGCAACGCGGCGCAAGTCGCTATCCGCAAGTCGATTTTGGGGCGTCAGCCAAGAAGGAGCAGTTGAATACGGCAGCTGCAGGTCTATCGATGATCCCGAATCCGTCGCCATTCATGCTTTACAACTCGAACGTGAGCGTTCGATACGATTTCGATTTCTTTGGTGCGCAACGACATCGAATCGCCGCGAAACGATATGAAGCGGCAGTCAGGAAACATCAGGCAGACGCCGCACGCCTGACGCTGGCCGGCAATATTGTCACTGCGGTGATCCGGGAAGGGCAGGTACGGGAAGAAATCGAATTGAACGAGGCGTTACTGCGGAACCGGAAAACCGTTCGGCAGATGTTGCATGCACGTTATGCAAACGGAAGCGAGGCCTACCGGGAAGCTATTGACGGCGATTCGGACGTCGATCGCATTGAAGCGGTGCTTGCGCCGTTGCGTGCCGAATTGCTGAAGGTCCGGTCTCAACTGGCCGTCTATGCGGGTGTCACGTCGCCTGAGTCGCTGCCGCAGTTCCGCTTGCACGATTTGCAGGTGCCGCAACACCTGCCGTCGGTCATTCCGTCGGAACTCGTTCGCCGCCGGCCCGACATCCTTGCGGCGGAGGCGAGTCTGCATATCGCCGGGGAACTGGCCGGTGTTGCGACGGCAAACCTGTACCCGCGGATCGAACTGAACGCGAGCATCGGATCGTCGCCACTGGCACTCGGGCAATTGTTCGCTGGTGGCACGACGATCTGGAACATCGGGGCCCAACTCGGCGCACCGCTTTTTCACGGGGGGGAGTTGCGCGCCGCTCGGGACGCAGCGTATGCCGCTTGCGATGCGGCGTTCGAGGACTATCGGAACGTCGTGCTCGGCGGGTTGCAGAACGTCGCCGATACCATGGCGGAAATGGATCGGGACATGAAGTCACTACATGCGTATACCGCTGTGACGCGGCGTCGTCACACCTTGCTCGCGATGGCGAGTAGCCAGTTTACCCATGGTAGCGAAGACCGGTTCGGCGTGTTGCGGGCTGAATATGCCTACGACATGGCCCGACTCGACGTGATTCGGCTTCGCGCAGCCCAGATGGCCAGTACGGCCTCGTTTTTTGTCGCCGTAGGCAGCGATGCCGACAGTGTGCGTCAATGACGAGGCGGCAGGTGGGGAGTAGGAGCCGTAGCCGTGGTGGCTCCGAGTCGGGGCGCGAGCGAGTGGCCGGGACGCGGGGCAATGCCCCGCGCTTGCATCGTATCGGTGGAGCGTGACGTTCGTTACGCCGCCACCTCCCGCGCCCGCACCATCGTCAGCGCCGCATCCTCGATCATGTCCTCCTGCCCGCCGACGAGCCGTTGCCGGCCCAGCTCGACGAGGATGTCGCGCGCGGGAATCCCGTACTTCGCCTCTGCACGCTTCGCGAACAGCAGAAACGACGAGTAAACGCCCGCATAGCCGAGCGTCAGCGCATCACGATCGAGGCGGATCGGCGCGTCCATGATCGGCACCACGAGATCCTCGGCGACGTCCGAGATCGCGAACACGTCGACGCCCGTCTCGATCCCCATCCGGTCGCACACCGCGACGAACACTTCCATCGGCGTGTTGCCCGCGCCTGCGCCGAGGCCCGCCGCGGCCGCGTCGATACGGTTCGCGCCGGCGGCGACCGCCGCAACCGAGTTCGCGACACCCATCGCGAGGTTGTGATGGCCGTGGAAGCCGAGTTCGGTCTCCGGCTTCAACGCGTCGCGCACCTGCCGGATCCGCGCGGTCACGTCGTCGGGCAGCATGTGGCCGGCCGAATCGGTGATGTAGATGCAGTTCGCGCCGTACGACTCCATCAGCTTCGCCTGCACGACGAGCTGCGCCGGCGACGACATGTGCGCCATCATCAGAAAGCCGACGGTATCGAGCCCGAGCGTACGCGCGAGGCCGATGTGCTGCTCCGACACGTCGGCCTCGGTGCAGTGCGTCGCGACGCGGATCGTGCCGACGCCGAGTTCGTGCGCCATGCGCAGATGCTCGACGGTGCCGATGCCCGGCAGCAGCAACGCCGACACCTTCGCCTGCTTCAGCTCGGGAATCACGGCGCTCAGGTACGCCTCGTCGGTATGCGCGGGGAAACCGTAGTTGACCGACGCACCGCCGAGCCCGTCGCCGTGCGTGACCTCGATCAGCGGCACGCCGGCCGCGTCGAGCCCGCGCGCGATGTTGCGCATCTGGTCGAGCGTGATCTGGTGGCGCTTCGGGTGCATCCCGTCGCGCAGCGACATGTCGTGGACGGTGATCTTCTTGCCTGCAAGTGACATTGCGTGGCTCCTCAACTCAAGCGGTGGCGGCCGTCGCGGCCAGCATCTGTTCGGCGAAACGCTCGGCCGTGGCGGCCGCGGCGGCGGTCATGATGTCGAGGTTGCCCGCGTACTTCGGCAGGTAATCGCCGAGCCCTTCGACCTCCATGAAGACCGACACGCGATTGCCGTCGAACACCGGGCCGTTCTTCAGCGTGTAGCCGGGCACATAGCGCTGCACTTCCTTGACCATCGCATGCACGGACGCGGTGATCGCGTCGACGTCGGGCGGGCCGTCGGTCAGGCAGTGGATCGTGTCGCGCATGATCAGCGGCGGCTCGGCCGGATTGATCACGATGATCGCCTTGCCCTTGCGTGCGCCGCCGACCTGTTCGATCGCGCCGGACGTCGTGCGCGTGAATTCGTCGATGTTCTTGCGCGTGCCGGGGCCGACCGAGCGCGACGACACGGTCGCGACGATCTCGCCGTAAGCAACCGGTTGCACGCGCGATACCGCGTACACCATCGGGATCGTTGCCTGGCCGCCGCAGGTCACCATGTTCACGTTCGTCTGCGCGCTGTCGAGGTGCGCATCGAGGTTCACGGGCGGCACGCAGTACGGCCCGATCGCGGCGGGCGTCAGGTCGATCATCTTCACGCCGAGCGCGGTGAGCTTGTCGGAGTTGTCGCGGTGCACGTACGCGGAGGTCGCGTCGAACGCGATGCGGATGTCGTCGGCGGCCACGTGCGGCAGCAGCCCGTCGACGCCCTGGTCGGTGGTCTTCAGGCCGAACTCGCGCGCTCGCGCGAGGCCGTCGGAGGCCGGATCGACGCCGACCATCCACACGGGTTCGAGCACCGGCGAGCGGCGCAGCTTGACCAGCAGGTCGGTGCCGATGTTGCCAGGACCGATCAGTGCGCATTTGATTTTCTTCATCAGGATTCCTTTTCTTCAGATAAAGCGGACGTCGCAGCTGCCGATGCCGGAGATGTGCATCGACAGCGCATCGCCGGCCGTGACCGGAATCAGTTTCGCCAGCGAGCCGGACAACACGATCTCGCCGGCGAGCAGCGGCACGTCGTACGCGGCGAGCGTGTTCGCGAGCCACGCGACCGCGTCGGCTGGGTGGCCGAGCGCCGCATCGCCGCGCCCTTGCGCGACGGGCTCACCGTTCTTGTCGATCGTCATCTCGCACGCGGCGAGATCGAGCGTGCGCGGATCGACGCGCGCGTCGCCGAGCACGTACACGCCGCACGACGCGTTGTCGGCGACGGTGTCCTCGATGCGGATCGCCCAGTCGCGAATGCGCGAATCGACGATCTCGAAGCAGGGCGCGACGGCGGCCGTCGCTGCGATCACGTCGGTGCGGTCGATGCCGGGGCCGCGCAGGTCGCGCGCGAGGATGAATGCGATCTCGCCTTCGGCGCGCGGTGCGATCAGCGAATCGGCGGGAATCGCCTCGCCGGCCGCGTAGTGCATGCCGGACAGCAGGATGCCGAAATCGGGCTGGCGCACGTTCAGCATGTCCTGCACGGCCTGGCTCGTCACGCCGATCTTCTTGCCGACCACAGCCTCGCCGTGTTCGACGCGGCGTGCGATGAAGCGCTGCTGGATGCGGTAGGCGTCGTCGAGCGACAGGCGGCGCGGGCGGCTCGACAGCGGCGCAACCGGCGCGCGCGCGTGCCACGCGGCGTACAGCTCGTCGCCGAGCGTCGTATGCAGGCGGGAAGACATGAAAGGGCCCTCGAATCTTGAATGGAGCAGGCCGCCGTCGCGGGCGGCGTCGTGCGCCGGAGCGGGGCTCCGGCGCGTGGGGTGCGGGTGTGGAGCGTCAGTTGCCCGAGCTGCGGATCCCGTCCGGCGAGAAGTACGCCTCGGTGAACCGCGGGCTGTTGTCGAGCTTCGGCATCGGCCCTTCGTTCGTCAGGCGGTCGGCCATGTACGCGCCCGAGACGAGGTCGTGGTAGAACACGACGCCCGGATAGAACGTCTTCGCATCGAACGCGTAGAGCGTCGTGGCAACGTTGGTGCGCCAGAGCTGGCCGCGCGCGTCATAGTTGTCGGCGAGCAGCGTGATCCACGAATCCTCGTCGAGGTACAGCACGCGCTTCGCATACTGATGGCGATAGCCGTTCTTCAGCGACGCCTGCAGCACCCACACGCGATGCAGTTCGTAGCGGATGTAGGACGGATTCTCGTGGCCCTTGCCGAGCAGGTCGCTGTACTTGACCGAGGTGTCCATCGCCTTGTAGTTGTCGTACGGCACGTAGATCTCGCGCTTGCCGAGAATCTTCCAGTCGTAGCGGTCGCCCGAGCCGTTGAAGAGACGGTCGTCGTCGACGGTGCGGAAGCCGCCCGGGCCCATCGGCTGGTCGTAGCCGTATTCGGGCGCCTGCCGCACGCGCCGCGTGCCGGGGTTGTACATCCACGTGCGCGATGCGTTGTCCGCACCGGCCTTGTCCCAGTTCGTGAACGACAGGATCAGCGAGCCGCGGTCGGACAGCGGCAGGTCGGTGGCGACGCGCGCATAGGTGCGGTTGTTCAGGTCGCTCTTCACGTCGTACTTGCCGACGTTGCGCGGCGAGTAGATGTCGTAGCGCACCTTGCCCCAGGCCATGTTGCCGTCGGAATAGACGACCGCCTGGTCGTAGGTGGCCTGTTCGGTGCCGATCGCCGACGACATGCGCTGGTTCCACAGCAGCTCGGCGGCGCTCTTCGGGATCGGGTACGGCACCTGCGGCGGCGCGTTGGTGAGCCCGTTCGCATCGGACGTCATCGTCGAGTCGGGCGCATAGGTGCGGATGTCCTTGTAGACGGCATCCGTATAGCGGAAATCGCGATGGCTCGGATAGACGACGATCTTGAAGGTGGCCGGATAGCGCTTGAACATGGCCTTCTGGCCGTCGGTCAGGTGCTCGGCGTATTGCGCCATGTTCTCGGCGGTGATCGTCGCGACCGGCTTGTCGCTCGCGAACGGATCGGGGTAGCGGCCGCCGCGCTTGTACTGCACGTCGGGCGGCGTGCCGAGCCACTTGCCCGACCATTCGGGCACGCCGCTGTCCTTGCTGGCGGCGCGCACCGCGCCCATCGGCGTCAGCGGGCCGTCGAGCGCCTTCAGGTCGTCCGGGGACACCTTCGGGAACGACGCCGTCGCGACGACCGCGCACGCGGCCATTACCGATGCGCGCAGGAGGGGGAGATGAATGCGTTTCATGACTATCCTCATCTTGCTGGGTGACGAGCGGCCGGGCCGCTCAGAAGTGGTACGTCGCCGTGGCGAGCACGTAGTCGCGATCGGCGAGCGGCCGCGTGGCGGGATTCGGCGAACCGAGGAACTTCGCGTAGACGAGCGACAGCTGCAGGTTGCTCAGGCGCGTGAAGGTCACGCCGGCGGTCACGCGGTGGTCGCCCTGGCCCGTCAGCGAGCCGAGCGCGCCGGCCAGCGGCGACGTGCCCGTCAGGTCGTGTGCGTAGGTCAGCGGCACGTCGAGATCCCAGCCGTTGAACACGTTCTTGTAGCTGAGCGTCCACGCGACCTCCATCGCGAGCGCATTGCGCGAATTCGCGAGCGTCGTCGAGCCGTCGAGTGCCGAGATGCTGCCCGCGTGCACGTACGTGAGTTCACCGGTCAGCGACTGCGAGTTCGCGAGGAAGCTCGGCCCGATCGAGTAGATGCCGGACAGGTTGGTCTGCAGCACGTTGGCGCGCGTCGACTGCGGGCCGGTGGGCGTGTTGACGAGCACCGCCGCGCCTTGCCGATACGACACTTCGCCCGCGACGTTCACCGGGCCGACCTGCGTCGAGAAGCTCGCGCCGGTCAGCTTGATGTTGCTGAAATAGGTCTGCTGGTACTGGAGCGTCGGGAAGTACGTCGTGACGACGCTCGGGTTCATGTCGTTGTAGTGCAGGTGGTACAGGCCGAGCTCGGTGTCGCCGAGTACGCGGAAGCGCGCGCCGATCCCCCACTGGTTGCGTGCGCTCGGCTTCTCGTCGGGGCCGCGCGGAATCACCATCCCGCCCGGGCCGATGATGTACTGCGCGCCGGGGCCGGTGACGTCGGAGTAGCTCCAGTACGTGCCGGGCGCGGTCAGCCGGTTCTGCTGGAACGAGAACTGGTAGTAGGCGAGCAGGCTGAAGCTCGGCGTGATCTGCCACTGCGTCGAGATCTGCGGCACGGGCAGCAGGATGTCCTTCACCTCGGCGCCGGCCATGTACGACTTGGTCGCATCGGACGGCCCCTGTGCGCCCGCGATGTTCGGGAAGAACAGGCTTTCGCCCCACGCGACGACCTGGTCGCCGACCTTCACGTTCAGGCTCGTCGAGCCGATGTGGAACGTGTTGTACGCATACGCGGCGAGCAGCGTCGTGTGGCCGCCCGACCAGTAGCGCGCGTCGCTCGTGAAGTCGTTGTACTGGCCCGAGTGGTTCACGGTGCCCGGCGCATCGTTGTAGTTCGGGCGGTGATAGGCCTGGTCGTAGAACGTATCCGCGCGGACGAATACACCCCAGTCGTCGTGCTTCAGGTTCACTTCGCCGAGCAGGCTGACCTGGTTCTCGATCAGCTTGTTCTTCGCGAAGTTGCGGTCGCCGTCGTCGCCGTTGATGTTCGCCGGCGTGAGGAGATTGCCGCTCGGTGCGCGGGTGCGCATGCCGAGGCCGTAACTGAGCGTGAACGTGTAGTCCAGCGTCGTGTCGGCGCCCAGGTCGATCGTGCTGCCGGCGTGCGCGCTGGGAACGGCGCACGTCAGCAACGCGGCGGCCAGCGTCGACAGCGTGGCGGTTGCCCGCTTGTCGGTACGGCGCGAAATCCGTTGATGCATGGTGTCTCCTCTTGGGGGTATCGACGACGGTCGACTGTGTGTTGTCGTGAGAGGCAGAGTAGGGAGATCGCGGTAGCAGGGAATCGTCAAAATGAACTAGATGACTTCCCTAGGACTGGCAACGATTCGCACCGCACCGTCGGGAATGCACGCATCAACGCGCGGCCGCTTGCGCCGCCGACAGGAATGCAGGCCGCTCGCCGCCGCCGTCGAGCCGCAGGTTCGAGCCGGACGTGTACGACGCGTCGGGCGATGCGAGAAACAGGCACGCGGCGGCGACGTCGTCGGGTGTCGCGAGCCGTCCGGCGGGAATCGTCGCGCGGATCGCGTCGAGCGCGGCGTCGTCGCCGTAGTGGCCTTCGGTGGCCGATTCGGTTTGCACGAGGCTCGGGCTGATCGCGCAGACGCGCACGCGCGGCGCCCACTCGACCGCGAGCGACGTGACCGCGTTGACGAGGCCCGCTTTCGCGGCGCCGTACGCGGCCGTGCCGGGCGACGGACGCGACGCGCTGACGCTCGCGATGAACAGCATCACGCCGCCTGCCGGCTGCGGCTGCATCATTGCGTTCACGCGCTGCGCGAGTTGAAGCGGCGCGATGAGGTTCAACCGCACGATCGATTCGGTGAAGCGCGGCGACGCATCGGCCGCGAGCGCGAACGGCGAGCCGCCCGCGTTGTTGACGAGCACGTCGAGGCCGCCTGCCGCATCGCGGATCGTCGCGAGCATCGCGTCGACCTGCTCGATGTCGCGCAGGTCGGCCGCGACGAACGTCGCCGTGCGGCCGCCGGCCGACGGCGGCGTGTCGGGCGCACTGCGTCCGCAGACGAACACGCGCGCCCCCGCCGCGAGAAACCGTTCGGCGATGCGCCGCCCGATGCCCTTGGTGCCGCCCGTCACGAGCACCGTCTTGCCGCTGTAGTCGAATCCGTTCATCGTTGCCTCCGTTTCGGTGGGCCGATGATAGGAAGAAGCGCGCGCGGCTTCGTAGTCTGAAAGGATGATGCCGGCCGGCGCCGGCGGCGCAATCATCGTGGCAGACATCCATCGAACGACGAAGGAGACAACCCGCGATGACGATCCCCACGACGCCGCCGGCCGGCATCTTCACCGACGTGCCGGGCGGCCTGCGCCTGCACCACTACGAGGCGGGCGACGGCCGGCCCGTGGTGTTCATCCACGGCAGCGGCCCGGGCGCCAGCGGTTTCAGCAACTTCAAGCACAACGTGCCCGCGTTCGCGGCGGCCGGCTATCGCGCGATCGTCGTCGACCTGCCGGGTTACGGGCAGTCGTCGAAGCCGGCCGACGTCGCCTATACGCTCGATTTCTTCGTCGGTGCGCTGCATGCGCAACTGAACGCACTTGGAATCGGGCCGGCCGTGCTGCTCGGCAACTCGCTCGGCGGCGCGATTGCGCTCAAGTACGCACTCGACTATCCGGACGAAGTCGACGGGCTGATCATGATGGCGCCCGGCGGGGTGGAGGATCGCGACACCTATTTCCGGATGGAAGGCATCCAGCGGATGGTGAAGCTGTTCACGAATCGCCAGATGAATGACGACACGATGCGCGAACTGCTGACGCTGCTGGTGCACGATCCGGCGATCGTCACCGACGCGCTGGTCGCCGAGCGGATGAAGGTGTGCGTCGAACAGCCGACCGAAGTGCTGTCGACGATGAGCGTGCCGAACCTGACCGACGCGCTCGGCGACCTGCGCACCCCGGTGCTCGGTTTCTGGGGCACGGACGACCGCTTCAATCCGGTCGGCGGCGCACTGAAGTTCCTCGAACGCTGCCGCGATGCGCGCTTCGTGCTGATGAACCGGTGCGGCCACTGGGTGATGGTGGAGCACGCCGACTATTTCAATCGGGAATGCCTCGATTTTCTTGCGACGCGGAATACGCGATAACGCCGGATGTCCTTGAAGGCTTGCCCCGATGCGGGCAGGCCCGTCCGAACAAATACCTGGAGACGACATGAAGCTCATCGAAGACCTGTTCGACCTGCGCGGCAAGGTTGCCGCGATCACCGGCGGCGCGCGCGGCATCGGCGCGGAGACCGCACGCACGCTGGCCGCCGCCGGCGCGAGCGTCGCGATTCTCGACGTGCTGTCGCAACCGGCCGAAGCGCTGGTCGAGGACATCCGCGCGCAGGGCGGCCAGGCCGCGTTCTGGTCGCTCGACGTGACGCACGAGGCCGACGTGGCGCGCGTGTTCGGCGAGATCGTCGCGCGCTTCGGGCGCCTCGACGTGCTCGTGAACAACGCGGGCATCGAAGGCCACAACGTGCCGACGCACGAACTCACGCTCGCGCAATGGCAGCGCGTGCTGGACGTGAACGTCAACGGCGTGTTCCTGTGCACGCGCGCGGCGATTCCGCATATCGACGCGGCCGGCGGCGGCTCGATCGTGAACCTGTCGTCGATGTACGGGATCGTCGGCGGGCCCGACGTGCCCGCGTATCACGCATCGAAGGCCGCGGTACGGATGATGGCGAAGGTCGACGCGATGCTGTACGCGGCGAAGAACATTCGGGCGAACTCGGTGCATCCCGGCTATATCCGCACGCCGATGCTCGAGGAAGCGTTCCGCCAGATGGGGCAGGATCCCGATCGTGCGTTCGAGTACATGCAGACGAATGTGCCGATGGCGAAGATCGGCAGCCCGCGCGACATCGCGGCCGGGATCCTGTATCTCGTGTCGCCGGCAGGCCGTTACGTGACGGGCGCGGAGCTCGTGATCGACGGCGGGTTTACCGCGCGCTGACGCAACGCGGCGCACGCAACGGAACAGGAGACAGGCAGTTGAAAGCGCTCGTGGCAGTGAAACGCGTGGTCGACGCGAACGTGAAGGTCGGCGTGAAATCCGACCGGACGGGCGTCGACATCGCGAACGTGAAGATGTCGATGAACCCGTTCGACGAGATCGCGGTGGAGGAAGCCGTGCGGTTGAAGGAGGCCGGCGTCGTGACCGAAGTGATTGTCGTGTCGGTCGGCGTCGCGCAGGCGCAGGAAACGCTGCGCACGGCGCTCGCGATCGGCGCGGATCGCGCGATCCTCGTCGAATCGAATGAAGGCGTCGAGCCGCTCGGTGTCGCGAAGGTGCTGAAGGCGCTGGTCGACAAGGAGCAGCCGCAACTGGTGATCCTCGGCAAGCAGGCGATCGACGACGATTCGAACCAGACCGGGCAGATGCTGGCTGCGTTGGCGGGTTTGCCGCAGGCGACGTTCGCGTCGAAGGTGGTAGTGGCCGACGGCCGTGCGACGGTCGCACGCGAAGTCGACGGCGGCGCTGAAACGCTGGCGCTTGAACTGCCCGCAGTCATTACCACCGACCTGCGCCTGAACGAGCCGCGCTACGTGACGCTGCCGAACATCATGAAGGCGAAGAAGAAGCCGCTCGAAATCGTGAAGCCCGACGAGCTCGGCGTGGACGTGACACCGCGTCTGAAGGTGCTCAACGTGAACGAGCCGCCGAAGCGCGCGGCCGGCGTGAAGGTGCCGGACGTGCAGACGCTGGTCGGGAAGCTGAAGACCGAAGCCAAGGTGCTGTAACAGGGAACGCAAGGACATGACGATTCTGGTGATTGCGGAACACGGCAACGCGTCGATCAAGGCGGCAACGCTGAATGCCGTCGCTGCCGCACAGGCGCTCGATGCTGCGGGCGGCGGCGACGTTCACGTGCTCGTCGCAGGACACGACGCGCAGGCGGCGGCCGATGCGGCAGCGAAGATCGCGGGTGTGTCGAAGGTGCTGCTGGCCGATGCGCCGCAGCTGGCCGACGGTCTGGCCGAGAACGTCGAAGCGACGGTGATGACCGTCGCGAACGGCTACTCGCACATCGTTGCGCCGGCCACGGCCTACGGCAAGAACATCGCGCCGCGCATTGCCGCGAAGCTGGATGTCGCACAGATCTCCGAGATCACGGCCGTGATTTCGGCCGATACGTTCGAGCGCCCGATCTACGCGGGCAACGCGATCGCGACGGTGCAGTCGGGCGATCCGGTCAAGGTGATCACGGTGCGCGCGACGGGTTTCGATCCGGTGGCGGCCGTTGGTGGCAGCGCATCGGTCGAGAAGATCGAGGCGGCAGCCGATGCCGGCAAATCGCAGTTCGTGAGCCGTGAAGTGACGAAGCTGGACCGTCCGGAACTGACGAGCGCGAGCATCGTCGTGTCGGGCGGCCGCGGGCTGGGCAGCGGCGAGAACTATACGAAGGTGCTGGAGCCGCTGGCCGACAAGCTGCATGCCGCACTGGGCGCATCGCGCGCGGCCGTCGACGCGGGCTACGTGCCGAACGACTACCAGGTCGGCCAGACCGGCAAGATCGTCGCCCCGCAGCTGTACGTCGCGGTCGGCATCTCGGGGGCGATCCAGCACCTGGCCGGGATGAAGGATTCGAAGGTGATCGTCGCGATCAACAAGGATCCGGAGGCGCCGATCTTCAGCGTGGCCGACTACGGTGTGGTCGGCGACCTGTTCACGCTCGTGCCGGAAGCGGTCGCGGTGCTCTGACCGATGCCGCTGTTCGAATTCAACGGGATGCGGCCGCGCGTCGATCCGTCCGCGTATGTCGATCCAAGCGCGGTCGTGATCGGCGACGTGACGATCGGCGCGCGCTGCTACATCGGCCCGCATGCGAGCCTGCGCGGCGACTTCGGCGCGATCGTCGTCGAAGACGGCAGCAACGTGCAGGACGGCTGCGTGTTGCACGTCGGGATCGGCGAGACGTGCCGGCTCGGCGTGAACAGCCACATCGGCCACGGCGCGATCGTGCATGGGGCGACGCTCGAACCCGACACGATGATCGGGATGAACGCGGTCGTGATGGACGGCGCGACGATCGGCGCGACGACGATCGTCGCCGCTTGCGCGTTCGTGAAGGCCGGCTACGACGTACCGCGCGGCGTGCTGCTCGCGGGCATGCCGGGGCGTGTCGTGCGGCGGCTGAGCGACGCGGAGATCGATGCGAAGGCGAACGGCACGCGGATCTATCAGCAACTGGCGGCGGACTGCCTGAGGACGATCAGGCCGGTCGACGGGTGAGCGGGCATCCGGGCGGGTCTGGATGCGACGGATTGCCGGGCAGGTTGCCGTTGCCGTAAGATCGGCACAGGCTTTCCCATCGGCATTCGCGTCACATGAAAAAGAACGTTCGTTTGCGGCTCACAGTCATTGCGTCGGCATTTGCCGTCTACAGCGTTTACATGCACATCCAGCAGTTCATCAGTGGTTGCGTGTGGGTCAGGGGCCATCAGCGCTGCAGTTTCGAAAACAGCGCGAATTTCGAAGGCTGGATGGATCTCGATCTGATGATCGCCTGCTGCTGGGTCGCCGCGGCGGTGGTCGGCTGGATTGCCGTCGTGCAGGCCGCGAAGAAGCCGGGTTGAAAGGCTGGCGCTTCTTCCACGCAAAACCGATCGCTGTCAATCCGTGACAACGATCGTCTGTGCGGCATCGCCGCAATCGTCAGTGCCGCAGCCGGATCCCCGCGCCGCAGGGGCAACCGGCCAACGGGATCGGGTTCCGGTCTGTCGACGCGCTGGTCGGTGCAGACGCCGGCACGCGCCTCGCCACCCATCAGCCGCCATCCGCCGCCATCGGCTGTCGTTGTGCTTTTTTCCTTCCGTACCGGGATAATGATCCCGCGTCGCGCACGCTGCGCGCGGGGAGGCTCCCATGCAATTTCCGACGGGTTCGGTGGTCGCGCTCAGTTCGGCCGCCGCGACGATGTTTTCGATGGGCATGCTGTTTCTCGGCTACTGGGGGTGGCACGAGCCGCTGCCGTGGCGGTTCGGCGACTACGTCGTGATCCTGCCGGCGCTGGCCGGGTTCGCGTGCCTCGTCAGCGTGCCGTTTCTCGCCACATCGCCGATGAAGACACCCGACGACGAGTCGCGGATGTTCGTCGCGCGGCGCGTGTTTCTGTGCGGTGCAAGTGCGTTGTGGTGTGCGATCGTCGCGTCGCTGGTCGTGTGAGATCCGAGCGAGATTCGGCCGAGCCGCCGCGCGCCGGCTCGGCCCGGCGCAATCCTGTCGAAGCGTCTTGCATGAGCGCTGAAAACACGGTTTTCACGCGTCGATTCGGGCCGCCATCGCGGCTTTGATTTCCCCTTTGGCGTGCACTAGATTCGAAGCGTTCACGTATCACCGAGCGCGAGGTGGAGTCATGACGCCGTGGGAGATTCAGGGCATCGAATTGATCAATTGCAATTGCTCATACGGTTGTCCCTGTCAGTTCAATGCGCTGCCGACCAACGGCAATTGCGCAGCGATGGGTGCGATTTCGATCGACAGCGGCCACTACGGCGACGTGGTGCTCGACGGCGTCCGGATCGCGGTCGTGTTCGAGTGGCCGGGAGCGATCCACGAGGGCGGCGGCCGGTGCCAGCCGATCGTCGACGAGCGCGCCAGCCCCGCGCAGCGCGACGCGGTGCTGAAGATCATGACCGGTCAGGATACCGATCCGTTCGCAACGATGTTCTCGGTATTCGCGTCGACGCTCGAGCAGGCGTTCGATCCGATCTTCACGAAGATCGATTTCGACGTCGATGTCGACGCGCGGCGTGGCCGGATTCACGTCGACGGCGTGTTCGACGTCGCGGGCGACCCGATCCGCAATCCGGTGACGGGCGCCGAGCATCGCGCGCGGATCGACCTGCCGAACGGTTTCGAATACGAACTGGCCGAGATCGGTTCGGGCACGTCGCGCTCGCAAGGCCATATTCCGCTGACGCTCGACGGCACCTATGCGCAGTTCGCGCGGCTGCACCTGAACAACCACGGGTTGATCCGGCATCGCGTCGCGGCATGATTCCCGTCGGTCACTGGCTCGCGCGCGAGCGCGTCATCACGCTGCTCGGCATGGCGGCGCTCGTCGGCCTGTGCTGGTTCTACCTGTGGACCGGGGCGGGCACCGGCATGTCGGCGCTGGAGATGACCACCGTCGCGCTCTTTCCGCATCGCCTGGCGAACGTCATGGGCAGCATGGATCCGTCGCTGCCGACCGTGATCGTGATGTGGTGGGTGATGATGATCGCGATGATGACGCCCAGCGCGGCGCCGCTCGTGATGCTGTACCGGCGTGTGCTGCGGCAACGTGGCGCGGACGGGGCGGGTTCGGCGTTCACGTCGGTGTCGCTGCTGGCCGGTTACCTGGCTGCGTGGCTCGGCTTCTCGATCGGCGCGGCGCTGCTCCAGGCGATGCTGCAGCCGGCCGGGCTGATCTCCGCGATGATGCTGTGGTCGAAGAGCGCCGTCCTTTCCGCGATCGTGCTGGCGCTGGCCGGGCTCTATCAGTTCTCGCCGCTGAAACGCGCGTGCCTGCGGCAATGCCGGGCGCCGGCCGGGTTCCTGGTCGCGCACTGGCGACCGGGCGTCGCGGGCAGTTTCCTGCTCGGCGTGCGGCACGGCCTGTATTGCGTCGGCTGCTGCTGGTTGCTGATGGCGTTGCTGTTCGTCGGCGGCGTGATGAATGTCGTGTGGATCGCGGCGCTGTCGTTGATCGTGTTCGCGGAAAAGATCCTGCCCGGCGGCGAACGTATCGGGCGTGCGCTGGGCGTCGTCCTGATTGCGTGGGCCGGGGTGACGCTGATCGTGTGACGGGCGCCTGCGCCTGTCGCGACAGCGTGCCCGGCCCGACGGGAGCATGTCGATGAGAATCTGCTTGCAGTCCGCCGCCGTATTGTTGGCGATGGTGGTCGTTGCGATGCCGGTGTTCGCGGGCGGTGACATGTCCGACATGAACATGGGAGCCGCGAAGAGGTCGGCGCCGGATTCCGCGCTGACCGATGCCGAGGTCGAGGAGATCGACGCCGGCCGCGGCGTGGTGACCTTGAAGCACGGCGCACTCGACAACGTCGGGATGCCGCCGATGACGATGGCGTTCAAGGTTGCCGACGCAGCCATGCTTCGGCCGCTTCGTGTGGGCGACAAGGTCAGGATTCGGGTGGAAAGCGTCAAGGGTGAGCTCATGATCGTGAAGCTCGTGAAGCGACCGTGACGGGCAAGGTGGCGAGGGGGCAGGGGATCGCCGTGTGCCGGGTGATGGCCGGTTTTGGTCGGTCGCGCATCGAGCGATGCGTGCGTCACGCAGGAGGCGTGCCGAGATCCACGAAGACCTTGTCGGCGCCCGCCTTGTACAGCCGCTTGCCGAGCTTCGGATAGTCGCACACGTCGTGTTCCGGACGGTCGCCCGCCACGAGATAGACCAGCGGCAGATCGCCGGTATTCAGCATCGTGTGCGCGGTGCCGCCGCGCGGAAATCCCATGAAGTCGCCCGGGCCGATCGCATAGGTGTGGCCATCGACGACTGCTTCGCCGGTTCCCGACAGGATATAGACGCATTCTTCCGCGTAGAGATGCCGGTGGTATTCGGTGGATTCGCGTCCGGGCATCAAGGTCATCAGATGGAAGCCGAGTTGTGTCAGCCCGGTTGCGTCGCCAAGCGACCGCTTCAGGCGGACGGCATTGCCGTTCAACGGATGGACGGAGGGTTCCGGTTCCATCGCTGCAATGTCGGCGGCTTTCAGCACTTCACGCGGGGTGTTCATCGTCTGTCCTTTTCGGGAATCGGGGCACCAGTGGTGCGGCGAGTATGAATCATGGGGGCTGGCGTTGGGGACTGCGTTGCCGCGCGATGCTACGTAACGCAGGGCCCTCGTTACGCGTGCGTTACCCGGGACGCAAGGCTTGATCGCCGCTGTGAGGTTGAAGCCGTAGGCCCAGCGTCGCGCCCCGGAAGGCCATCGGGACGCGGCGGTCTGGCGGCTGGATGAAGTCGTCGTGGATGCCGATCGTAATGGCACGATAGCTGCTTGTGGTGATGATCGCGCTGAAAGCGAGCTGGACCTCTCGATGCGTCAATCGCGCGTGATGTCGCGCTGCGACGGCGGCCGCGCCAAACCGCGCGCGGGCAGCGGCGTCGACATCACGATCGACGTGCGTGTTTCGCCGTACAGGTTGATGCGTTCGATCAGTTGCTCGAGATGGGACATGCTGATCGCGACGAGCCGCATCATGTACGAGTCCGCGCCCGTCACGTGATGACATTCGACGACTTCGGGAATCGTCTCCAGCAACCGGAGGAATTTTGCTTTCGCCGGTTGCTGCACCGTGATGCCGATCAGCGCGCTGACCGGATAGCCGGCCGCGGCAGGATTGATCCGGGCCGTGTAGCCCTCGACGACACCGGCCGCCTCGAGACGCTTCACGCGTTCCGTCACCGCCGGCACCGACAGGTGCACCTGTCGGGCCAGCTCCGTGTAGCTGATACGGCCGTTCGCCTGCAACAGCGCCACTACCTTCCAGTCCAGATCGTCCATTGCGGCGGGCTTTTTTAAGGTGGAGTAGCCATTTTTCCTTAAAAACCGCATTCAGCGATGACCGGACTTTCCCTACGATGCCTGTTCAACACATTACATGTCGCAAGGAGCAGGCGATGCTGTTCATCAAATCCGTCGTGATGGGGCTGTCGATCGCGGTGCCGGTCGGCCCGATCGGCATGCTGTGCATCCAGCGCAGCCTGAGCCGCGGCTTTCAGGCGGGATTCGCGACAGGCGTCGGCGCCGCGTGCGCCGATGCGATCTATGGCCTGCTCGGTGCGCTCGGCATCGCGGGTATCGTCACAGCCTTCCCGATGCTGACCGTCGGGTTGAAAATCGGCGGCGGCGCGTTCCTCGTGTGGCTGGCGTGGACCATCGCGCGTCAGGCGCCGGCCGCGTCGACGCTGCAACGCGACCTGCCGCGCACGTCCGTCCTGCGTGATTTCGTGACGACGTTCGGCCTGACGCTGTCGAACCCGATGACGATCCTGTCGTTCGTCGGGATTTTCGCGGCGCTCGGCCCGCTGTCGGGGGCGCGGGAAGGGGCGATGGGATCGGCCGTGGCGCTGATGGTCGCCGGTGTGTTCATCGGTTCCGCGACGTGGTGGCTGTGCCTGAGCAGCGCGACCGCCGCGCTGCGCACGAAGATGTCGTTCGCGTTCATGCACGGGCTGTCGCGCGTGTCGGCCGCGGTCATCGCGGGATTCGGCGTGATTCAGGTCGTCGCGGGCATGCGCGGTGTCCTCTAGGTCGACGCATCGCGCGCAGCGCGTTGCGACCGGATGGCGTCGACCGTCGTCCGGAGATGCGCGAGCAACTCGAGCATGACCGCTTTCGGAAAATACTGGTTCATTCGGGTGCTGACGACGAGATCGGACGGCAACGCGCCGATCGAACGCTGAACCGTCAGCAGATCGTCGGCGAGTTGCGCCAGCGCTGCGCGATCCCGCGTGCTCACCGCACCCGCGATCTCGTCCGGCCAGAAAACGAACGCGTCGATGCCGCAGCATTCGGCGACGCAGTCCGTCTCCAGTGCATCGAGCAACGGCATGATCCCGGCCAGACAGGGATCGATCGCGACCGCCTGCGCCTGCTCGCCCGTCAGGTCGCCGAATTCGATCCAGCGATCCGGGCCGATGCTGATGTCGTTCTTGTGTGGTTTGCCGTTCATGGGTTGACGCTCGACAGGTTCAGTTTTCGTGACGATCACCCCAGCTCGAACGACGTGACCCCGAACACGCGATCGAGCGCAATCGCCGGTGCGTCGTTCGTGTACATCCGTGCGGTTTCGAAGACGCTCGTCATGCCGTGCCGCTCCGCCAGCGCGACGGCCGCCGGGTTCGTTTCCGGCACGTCGAGCACGATGATCTCGCCGGGCATGTGTGCCGCCAGCGCGCGAAACAATCCGGTGGCCACGCCCGCGTCATCGGCGAACAGCGGGCCGATCTTGCAGCCGGTCTTGCAGCGGCGCACGACACCGTATCCGGCGACACGGCCGGCGTCGAGCGTCGCGAGCGCAACCGCATCCGGCTGCGCGATCCACGCGGAGACGAAACGCTCGCGCGCCGCGGGAAAGCACTGGCGATCGTAGGCGAGCAACTGCTCGAACGGCACGTCGGCCGCTGCCACCACGTGCGCGCAACCGATGCCGCCTACGCGCCCCTCGTAGCGGATATTCCGGTACGCGAGCTCGAACCCGGACTTCCGGTAGTTCGCCTGCTGGGCCAGGACACCATCGAGCCCGATGTTGCGGACGCCGAGGTAACGCATGCCGTGCTGCCAGATTCGCATGCCGAAGCCTTGGCCGCGGAATCCGGGTTTCACGATGTACAGACCGATGAAGCCAAAGCGTTCGTCGTAGGCGACAGCGGCAAGGCACGCGACCGGCTCGCCGCGCCAGACGCCGACGAAGAACCCGGCCGGATCCGCGTTCCTGAAACAGGATGGATCGTGCAGGCCGGGGTTCCAGCCTTCTGCAGCGGCCCATTCGACCGACATGGCTACCTCGTCGGCCGACATGGTGCGCACGATGAAGTCTTCGCCTTGATTCATGGTTCACTCCAGTCGCCGCGCTCGAGATCGCGTGTTGCGTGACGGAATAGGCATCGGGGAAGCGCGGGAGGCGCCTCCGTGGCTGCCGATCGGGCCATCATAATCCCAAGAGCGGGGATGAGCGTGGGGCGCATGCCGTGCCACCAAAGGATGGCACGCGGACGGTCGGGCGGTCATGGACTGACGCTATGTCAGGGCTAGCGGCGGTGCTGGCTGCGACGCAGCATTGCGGATCAATCCTGCGTGACCTGCCATCGCGAACTCATTTGCGGGGGGAGCGGAAACTTGATCCGCTTGCGACGGCTAAAGCGCGTCGCCTCCCAGACGGCGAGGGTCTCACCTTCCGCATCGGCGCGAGTGCGCAAAGCCGTGATAACGGAGCGATATTGGTCGATCGTGTCGATGTCGGTCCAATTCAGTCTCGCGGTACCAGGCACCTTCGCGAGAATGATGCGATCCACAGGACAGTGGGGCGGTGGCGGGATTAGCCCGAGGTTCCAGAAATACTTGAGCAGCAGATTCAACAGTTTCTGGGCAATGCCGGCACGGTAGATGCCATCACGAAGGACAGTCGAACCTTTTTGTGTGCCGTAGGCGATGAGCAGCGCGAGGTTTTCGTAGTGCAGATCTTCAGCGCATCCATCCACATAGGATGGCAACAACCGATCCCGGATGAAGGTGAGTACATCCGCCCGAAAGCGATTTCGGGTGGCTTCTTGTTGCGCGGCCTTGCGTTTTGCTACCGCGTCGTTTTTCGCAGCCCTCACCTTTGGCAAGTAGCACTTCGTGCGTTGAGTCGACGCGCTCCACGCGAGCGTAACGTGCTCACCTACGAGGAAGTTCAAATGGAAGATGTCGCTTGGGTTCATCTTGGTCTCTCGATGTTGACGGGATGAGTGACAAGGCATATTCCCGCAGCTTCCGCCACGGGAAAGGTATCCGTGGCGGGGGCGGAAAACGCCCCACGGTTTGCTTGGTCACCACATCGAGAGTTATCTTCGGGCGATCCGCCAGGTATCCAGCAGTCCTGGTCCTACCCCGACCCCCGGGGCAGATTCGTTTCGTCCCTACTGAATGGACCTCGGCCGGCCAGGTGTAGACGGCGTCATCGGTATCGGTTGGGGGTGTGCTGCGTGTAACCGCCAGCGCTTCCTGCATCGGCTACGCTGGCAGCCCTCGATGCGCGAATCTTATCACCGCCCCTACGGTTTCAGTCAAGCGAGCGTGGCGACGATGCGAGGTTGATCGATACGGTCACGCTGGCGTAGCCGGGCTTCTGTCTCGAACGTGCGAAATGGGGGAGAGGCGCCCAAGAAGAAAGTGATCCGCTGGCACCGGACACAGCGTTCCAATGGGAGGCCTCACTGCACGCCGCACCAAGGCCTCCCATCCCCGATCAGAACGTATAACTCACCTTCCCGAACGCCGTCCGCCCGAGCGTGTTGTACCCATACGCGGTCATGTACTGCCGATCGAACAGATTCGACACCGTCGCCGACACGGTCAGGTGCGAATTGATCCGATACGACGCACGCAGCCCCACCGTCAGATACGACGGCAGATAGGTCGAGTTCGCCGGATCGTCGAACGTCGTGCCGCCATAAAGCAGCGACGCCCCCGTGCTCAACGCATGCAGATGCAGCTCGTCCCACGTGTGGTCGATGTTCAGGCTGACCGTCTGGCGCGGCCGGCGGTTGAGCCACGAGTCGTTGGTCTCGTCCTGCGGATTCAGGATCCCGACCGCGACGCTCACCGGCGTCGAGCGGCCGATCGTCCCCTTGTACGACAGGTCGATCCCGCGAATATGCGCGCGACCGATGTTCATCGGCGAGAACGTCGCCGGGTTGTACGCGATCAGGTTGGTGACCCGCGTGTCGTAGATCGCCGCCGTGAACGTGCCGTACGACGTGTTCGCATCGACCGCCGCCTCGACCGACGTGTTGCGTTCCGGGCTGAGATTCGGATTGCCGTAGCCGGGGTAATACAGATCGTTGAACGTCGGCAGCCGGAACGCATTGCCGTACGACACGCGGGCCGTGTACACCGGCGTGATCGCCCACGACAGCGCCGCGTTACCCGTGTTGATCGACTGCCCGGCGATGATTTCATGACGCCCCGCGAGGAACATCGTCACGCTGCCGAGCGTCGCGGACTGGTGCAGCGAGAACGCGGAATCGTTGCGCGTCGGCACGCCGTTCGGAACGTCGACCGGCAGGAACGCCTGCTCGCGCGTGAAGTCGTACGCGAGCTTGGTCTCGCCCGACAGCGGCAGTCCGAACAGATGGAATCCGCGCTCCTGATGCGTCAACGACGTCGACGTGCTGATGCGTTGCGAATTGATCTGGTCGGTCGGGATGGTCGGATCGCTTGCATAGAGGAACTGGCGATCGTTCGAATAACCGAAGGACTGGTCGAACTGCGTGTCCGGCGTGATATCGAGGTGGAACGCGATACCGGTCGTCAGCTGATGATCGAGCTGGCGGTTCGCATAGCCGCTGTTGTCGTAGGACAGATCGGAGCGGTGATACAGCGCGAACGTCGAGATCGACCAGTTGTCGCGCGCGTAGCCGAGGCGTGCATCGAGATCCTGCGCGTGGTACGGGTTGCGGCCGTCCTCATGGCCGTACGCGAACGGCCGCGTCGCATCGATGCCGGCCGTGTTGTACGAGTGCAGGCCGAGCGAGTAGGTGAGCCCGCCGAGCGCGGCGAGCGGCCCGGTCGACGGCACCGTGCCCGACGTGCGGAGCTGCGTGTCGAACGTCTTGTTCGACCCGCCGCCGAACGACACGGTGGTCTGGTTCGGCTGGTTGCCGGCGCGGCGCGTGAAGAGCTGCACGACGCCGCCCATCGCGTTGGCGCCGAACGACGCGGCGGCCGGCCCCGAAATCACTTCGACACGTTCGAACGCTTCGGTCGGCAGGTCCGACCACGGCGCGATGCCCGTGGTCGACGAGCCGATCCGGATGCCGTCGATGAACACGGCGACCTGGCTGGCCGACGAGCCGCGGATGCTGACCGACGCGGACGAACCCGGGCCGCCGTTCTGCGAGACGGTCACGCCGGGCAGCGTCGCGAGCGCTTGCGTGATGCTCGGGTCGCTCGGCGACAGCCGGTCGAGATCGGTACGCGTGAGCACCTGGGTCGTCGCATAGCGCTGGTCGAACGACTCGGGCAGCCGCCGCGTGTCGGTCACGTTGATCGTCGGCAGGTCGGTGCCTTCGGCGGCCGGGGCCGGTTGCGAAGTCGCGGTGTCGCCGGCGGCGTGGGCGAGGGGCGAGAGGAGCGCGGTCGCGGCGGACGTGGCAAGGAGGTGTCGAATCTTCATGAGGCTGTCGTCGTTGTCGGGCTGCGCATGCGTCGATCGTGAGCGGGCGGCGGGCAGCGCCGGTCTTGTTATCGGTGATCGGGTGATCGCGGGACCGAGCCCAGTGCGCCGCCGCTGCGGGCATCGGCGCGGCGCATGCCGGCGGGCGCGATCGAGATGGAACGGCACGCGCGTGCGTGCGGGCCGTGCATGCCGGCGGCGTGCCGGCGCGACGCTTCCGGCGCGGAAGCGGATGCGGTAACGGTGGACATCGGGCGGATCCTGAGGTCGGGCCGTCCATGCAACGGGCGACCGCCAACGGCGGTGCCGGGCGCGCCGGGACACCCCGCCCGGTGCGGCTGCTTGGACCTCGGGTCGATGGCAGGTCTCCTGGCTCGCGGGTCGTCATTCGTGCCGGCCTTCCCGGTTTCCCAGTGGCATGCAGTGGCACGGATTCGCCGCTCACAGTTGCGGGGGCAGCCGCAGATTCGAGGCGTTGCCTCTCCTGCGTTCCCTTTTGATCCCATCCCTGGGAACCATCAGCGCGCAAGGGTAATGGCGTGCGCTCCGGCGCGTCAATTGTCCGGCCGCGCGGGGATGCGAAAAAACGTCATTACCGCGCAAAAACTTTCGAAATCCTTTCTTTTATGCGTCGGTGCTGCGTTTCATGTCTGACGAAACGGGAGGATAAGCAGCCGTGCAATCGCGCCTGAACCGGCTCGGCGCGAAACCTGTCCACCGGACGAACGCGCGGCGGAACGCTTCCTCGCCGCCGAACCCGAGATGCGCGGCGATCCGCGCGACCGGCCAGTCCGACTCGCGCAGCCAGCGTTGCGCGGCCTCGGCGAGACACTGCTCCCGCAGCGCGTGATAACCGCTTCCTTCGGCTACCAGCCGCCGCCGCAGCGTCGCCTCGCTGACGCCGAGCCATGCGGCCAGCTCGGCGAGCGCCGGCAACGCCTGCTCATGCGCGAGCGCGGCATCGAGAAAACCGCGCACCTGCTGCGCCCACGACACGACGGCTGGCGCCGCATCGATCAGACGAAACGGAAAATCGACGAGAAATGCGTCGAGTTCGGCCGGCTGCCGGATCACACGGCATTCGAGCCGCGCCGCATCGAATGCGAAGCCATAGGTTTTGCGGCCGACCTCGACCGGCGCATTGAACAGCCCGAGCAGCGGCATCGCGTCGTCGCGGCGCGGATGGCCGAGCCACACGTCGATTGGCCGCAACGGCTGCCCGATCAGCCAGCCGAACAGCTGCAGATAGCAGAACAACCCGGTCAGGTCGACGAGGCACGCGGCCGGACTGCGCGTGCGGCGCAGCGAATCCATCCGGAACGTCGCGCGCCCGTCGCGCACCGCGAGCGACAGCGCGCCGGCGCGCGGCGTCAGCATCTCGCAGAATTCGCGCGCGCAGCGGATTGCGTCGGCCAGCGTCGCGCAGCTCAGCAGGCAGCGGCACATCAGGTCGACTTCGCGCTTGCGCATCGGCGGGTGCCCGTCACCGCGCGCGACCTGCGCTTCGAGCCGTTCGATCGCGTCGCGGTACAGCGCGATGAAATCGCCCGACGTCGTCGCCGGTTGCGGCGGCGGTGCGTCGCGGTCGGCCGGCGGCGCGCCGCTGCGCGTGAGTTCGCTCAGCAGGCGCGCGCCGAGGCCCGGCAGGACGCGACCTCGGGCCGGCATGGCGCGCTGTTTCATGAGTTTCCCGATCTGAGCGTTGCGACAGGGGCGGGTGAGCGGGCCGATAGGGGTCCGGGAACCGTCACCACGCAAGAATGCTATCCACGCCGACTGCCTTCGGCCTCGCCGAAACGGCGTAGGCCGGCGCGCATCCCTGTAACGAACGACCACGGACGACACGCGAATGATCCAGATCGTAGACGAAATCACGCTCGCGCCCGAGCGCATTCCCGACGTGCTTGCACTGCTGCGCGACCGTTACCTGCCGGGCCACGCGGCGCGCGGGCTGATGGCGGCCGGCCGCTGGGTATCGCCGCCCGTCGCGGTGCCGGGGCAGCCGAGCACGCTGTGGCTGACCTGGCAGGTGGCCGACGCGCCGGCCTACTACCGGATGCGTGCGCTGACGGATGCCGACGTGGTCGGCTTCTGGATGGCCGTCGACGCGCTGTGCGACGTGCGCCGCCGCCATGTGATGACGGACGCCGATGCGCCGCTGCCCGCGCTGCAGGAGGTCGATCATGCGGCATGACACGGCACAGGTATTCGTGTCGGCGGATCGCGACGCCGACGCCATCGAACGCGCGTTGCGCGAAGCCGCGCATGCACTGGCGGGCGCGAAACGCGTGGCGCTGGCGCGAAATCTGGACGGGAGCTGGGGCGCGGGCGACTACACGCTCGACGTGTTGCGCGACGAGTCGGCGGCCGACGGCACGGCGGATTTCGCCGCGCTGGCGCACCTGCCGGGCATCGCGCGCATCGATGGCGCCGGTTGCCGCGCGATCGGCGGCGGCCTGCGCGAACCGGCGCTGCGCGACGGCGTATGGCGCACGCTGATGCTGCGCGTGCGGCCGCAGGCGAGCGCGGCGCAGATCGCCGCGCTCGAACGCGAACTGCTGCGGATGCCCGCGTTCATGCCCGGCATCCGCAATTGGCGCCTGAGCCGGATCGTGACGCCCGGCGCATGGACGCACGTGTGGCAGCAGGAATTAGCGCACGTCGGCGATCTGCTCGGCGAATACCTGATGCATCCGTATCACTGGGGCTGGGTCGATCGCCGGTTCGATGCCGAAAGCCCCGACTGGACGGTCGATGCGATCTCGCATGCGTTCTGTCCGCTCGCGTCGAGCCTGCTGGCCGAGACAGCGGCCTGACGCGCAGCACACATCAAGCTGACAACAACCCTGGAGACACGAAGATGCGAGCCCTGTTGATCGACCGCGTCGGTCATTCCGACGCCTTGCGAATGGCCGACGTGCCGGCACCGACGCCGGGCCCCGGCGACGTGCTGATCCGCGTGGCCTACGCGGGCGTCAATCCCGCCGACTGGAAATGCCGCGAAGGCTACCTTGGCGCGTTCATGCAATACACGTTTCCGTTCGTGATCGGCTTTGACGCGGCGGGCGTGGTCGAAGCGGTCGGCGACGGTGTCGACGGTTTCGCGTCCGCGCAGCGCGCGTTCGTGCGTTATCAGGAATTGGTCGGCAGCGGGAGCGGCACCGGCAGCGGGACGGACGAAGCGGCCGGCCGGGTCGCGTCGGGCGGCAGCCGGTGACGGCCGGCCGCTG